>DASRKV010000074.1:0-10076 GCA_035648795.1 Opitutaceae bacterium | reverse complement strand
CTGGTGGGCCGGCGCGACGCCGCGCAATGGGACACGGTGTCGCCGCCGGACGTCAAGGATTACGCGCAGCTCACCGACGTGTTTGCCGGGGTCATCGGTTCGCAGGTCACGCCGGCCAGCCTGACGGTCAACGGCGAGCCGCAGTGGATCTACGGCCAGATTGCCACCGTCAACTTCTTCGACGTCCTGGGGGTGCGTCCGCTGCTCGGCCGCACGTTCCTGCCGGAGGATGGCACGAAGCCGGGCGGAAATCCCGTGGTGGTGATCAGCGAAGGCCTCTGGCAACGCCGCTTCGGCGGCGACCACGCCGTGATCGGCCGCCTGGTGGAGCTGAACCGCCACAGTTTCACCATCGTCGGCGTCGTGCCCGGAGAATTCCGCGGCACCATGAGCGGATTGATCGGCGATTTCTGGGCGCCGATCACCATGCACCAGGAGGTGGCGAACTTCGGCTCGCTCGAATCCCGCGGCGACCGCTGGCTGCACACCCAGGCGCGGCTGCAGTCCGGGGTGAGCCTGGCGCGGGCGCAGGCCGCGATGGACGCGCGGGCGGGCCAGTTGGCGCAGGCCTATCCGGAAGACCGCGGAGTCGGCCTGGCCGTGCTTCCCTTTTACCAGGCGCCGTATGGCGGCCAGGCGCTGATGCTGCCGGCATTGCGCGTCCTGTTCGCGATGGGGCTGCTGGTCCTCCTGATCGTGGCGGCAAACATGGGCAACCTCCAGTTGGCGCGCGCCACCGCCCGACAACGCGAAACGGCCGTCCGCCTCGCGATCGGCGCTGCGCGGGCCCGGCTCGTGCGGCAGTGGCTCACCGAGAGCGTGCTGCTGGCACTGATGGGCGGGGGGCTTGGCCTGCTCTTCGCCATGTGGGCCGAGAGCCTGTTCTCCTTTTTCCTGCCCGAAACGCCCCTGCCTGTTGGCTACGGCTCCGGACTCGACGCCCGCACTCTCGGCTATGTTTTGGGGCTGACCTTGGCGACGGGCCTGGCTTTTGGCATGGCCCCGGCGCTTCACGCCGCCCGGGCAAGCCTTAGCGACGCCTTGAAGGAAGGTGGCCGCTCGGGGGCGTCCGGCGGAATGGCCCAGCGCCTGCGTTCGTCCCTGGTGGTCGCCGAGGTCGCGCTCGCCTTGTTGCTGCTGGCCGGCGCCGGCCTGTGCCTCGTCGGCATCCGGCGCGCGCGGCAGATCGATCCCGGGTTCGATCCGCGCCCCACGCTGGTCGCCGGTCTACGGATCGGAATGAACGGCTACGACGAACCGCGCGGGCTCGTGTTCTACCGCCAGCTCCGCGCACGCCTGGCGCAAGCGCCCGGCGTGCAGGCGGCCGCGCTCGCGAGTTATTTTCCGCTCGGCCTCGAAGGCGTCCCCAGCCTCTGGGTCGACATCGAGGGTTACACGCGCGCCCCGAACGAATACATGGACGTTTCTTACAGCATCGTCTCGCCCCAATATTTCGCCGCGATGGGCATCCCGCTGCGCGCCGGTCGCGATTTCACCGACCGGGATGACGCGAGGGCGGCCGGCGCCGTGATCGTCAACGAGACCATGGCCCAGCGCTTCTGGCCCGGGCAGGATCCCATCGGCCGGCGGCTGACGTTTTGGGGCGGTCAGAAGAAAGCCGAGGTCGTGGGAGTCGTGAAAGACGGCAAGTACCGATCGTTAAACGAACCGCCGCGCTGCTTCATGTATCTTCCCTACCAGCAGGGCGTCTGGGATCTGAATCTCGGTGTCGTGCTGCGGACCGGCGGCGATCCGCGGGCGCTCCTGCCGGCCCTACGGCGCGAAGTGCGGGCCCTTGATCCCGGCGTCGCGTTGTGGGCGGTCTTGCCCATGAAGGAATACATCCAGGCGGCGTATCTGGTCAGCCGCATGGCCACCATCCTCCTCACCGGGCTCGGAGTGATCGCGCTGCTGCTCGCGGCGATGGGCCTGTACGGAGTGATGGCCTATAACGTCAATCAGCGCACCATGGAGATCGGCGTGCGCATGGCGCTCGGCGCCCGGCCCGGAGATGTCGTCCGCATGGTGGTTGGACAGGGGCTGCGCCTGGTGCTGTATGGACTCGCAATCGGGCTGGCCGGCGCGTGGTTTGCCGGCAATGCGCTGGCGCACTTCCTGCCTGGCGTTTCCGCCTACGATCCGGTCACGATTGCCGCCGTGACTTTGCTGCTCACCGGTGTAGCCCTGTTTGCCTCGTGGCTACCGGCCCGCCGTGCGGCCCGGACCGACCCGATGGTCGCCCTGCGCGCGGAGTGAACTGGAAGGAGTGAGAATCGAGTAGTGCGAAGCGAGCATTCCAACCAAACCCTTTCCTCCACCAACCGCGCGCCATCGTCTACTTTACTCTACTCGCTACTCACTACTCGCTACTTTTGCCATGAACCACCTCCGGCTTCCCCTGCGTTCCCTGGCCAAATCGCCCGGCTTCACCGCCGTGGCCGTGCTGACGCTCGCCCTGGGCATCGGCCTGAGCACCTCGTCGTTCAGCATCACGAACACCATGCTGCTGCGCAGCCTGCCCTACCCGGAGGGAGACCGTCTGATGCGCATTTTCCGCACCTCGCCCCAGTCGCAGACCTGGTCGCACGCTCCCGCCAACTACCTCGATCTCAAGGCCGCCAGCACCTCGTTCGCCAACCTGGCCGCGTACTTCATGGACAATTGCAGCCTGGCCGAGCCCGGCCAGCCCGCCCAGCAGGTGTCTTGCCTCTACGCCACCGCCGACTTCCTCTCCACCCTCGGCGTCCAGCCCGCCCTCGGACGCGGCTTCAGTCCCGACGAGGATCAACCCGGGAAGGGCGCGGTGGTCATTCTCAACCACCGATCCTGGGTTCGGCGGTTCGCCGGCGACCCTGCGGCGATCGGACGCACCGTGCGTTTGGACGGCGAGAACCTGACGGTGATCGGCGTGCTTCCGCCGAGTTTCGAGGCGCCGCTGGTTTGGGGTCCAATAGAGTTTGTCCGCCCGGTGATCATCCAGCCTGGCCACCGCACCAACCGGACCGACAGTTGGTACAGCGCCGTCGCCCGGCTCAAGCCCGGCGTCAGCGTGCGGCAGGCGCAGGCCGAACTCACCCTGCTCGCCGCCCGCCTGGACCGCGAGTACCCGAAGGAAAACCGCAATGACGGCTTCCGCGTCGTCGATCTCGCCTCCTCCAACATGGGCGGCGTCAACGGGGTGATCGTCTGGATGATCACGGGGCTCGCCCTCCTCGTGCTGCTCATCGCCTGCGCCAATCTGGCCAGTCTCCAGTTCGCCCGGGCATTCGGGCTCCACCGCGATTTTGCGATTCGCTCGGCCCTGGGCGCCGGCCGGTTCGATCTCATGGTGCCCCTCCTCGCCGAAAGCCTGGTGCTCGCCTGCGCCGGCGGCGCGGCCGGTCTGCTTTTGGCCTCGTGGACCAACGGCCTGATCGGCCGCAATCTCCTGATCAACGGCGAGCCGGGTTTCGCCATTCCGCTTGACGGCCATGTGCTGCTGTTCGCCCTTGTCGCCTCGGTCGCCACCGTCATCATCTTCGGGCTGGCCCCCGCATGGCTGGCCACCCGCGCGCCCGCCAGCGATGCGCTCAAGGAGGGCGCCCGCGGCACCACCGGGGGACGTTCGCAGCAACGCATCAAATCCGCACTGGTGGTGGGCGAAATGGCCCTGGCCATCGTGCTGGTCAGTGTCGCCGCCGCGTTCACCCTCGGTTCGCGGCATTTCCTCAAGCGGAATCTCGGCTGGCAGCCCACGGGACTCTTCAGCGGCCTCTTGACGCTGCCCTACAACCGCTACACCGACGACCAACACCGCTGCGATTTCTATCGCGGATTGCTCGACCGGCTGGCGATCCTGCCCGGGGTCGAGAAGGCGGCCCTCGCCACGAGTCTGCCGGTCTATGCCTACTTCACCCGCTACAACCTCGTGGCCGAGGGGCAGGCGGTCCCGCTGCGGGGCCAGGAGCCGCTGGCGATGTCGAGTGCGGTCAGTCCCGATTTCTTCGCGGTGCTTCGCCTCCCGCTCCAACAGGGGACCCTTTTCCGTCCGAACCTCCAGGCCGGCGATCCGCCCGTGGCGATTGTCAATGAATCCCTGGCCCGCCGTTTCTGGCCCGGCGAGAACCCGATCGGGCGACGTCTGCGGCTCGCCGAGAGCGAGCAGTGGATCGAGGTCATCGGCGTCGTCGGCGACGCCCGCATGGCCGTCAACCTTGCCGAACCCGAATCCCGCCTGCAAATCTACCGCCCGCTGGTCCAGACCCCCAACGCGTATTTTACCATCGCCCTGCGCACCTCGGTCCCGCCCGAGACCCTCGTGGCCGCCGTCCGCCGCACCGTCGCCGACCTCGATTCTGACCTGCCGGTGCAACAGCCCGGCTCGTTGGTCCAGATCATCGCCCTCGGCATGGCCAACCTCCACGTCGTCATCGCCAATCTGGGCACGTTTGCGTTCATGGGCCTGCTGATCGCCAGCATCGGCATCTACGGCGTCATCTCGTATCTCACCGCCCAGCGCACGCGCGACATCGGGGTGCGGATCGCGCTGGGCGCCCAATACGGCGACGTCATCGGCCTGATCCTGATGCAGGGCACCCGGTTGCTCGCCGGGGGCGCCGTGCTGGGCCTGCTTGGGGCGTATACTGTCGATGCCTTGCTGCAGCGCGCGATGCCGGAACTTCCCATGCCCGGCCTCTGGCTGCTCGCCGCCGTGCTCTCGTTGCCCGCTGCCATCACCCTGGTGGCCTGTTACCTGCCCGCCCGCCGCGCCGCGCGGATCGACCCGATCGTCGCGCTGCGCACGGAATAGAAGTGAGCATGAGAGTGAAAGTGAAGGTGCCCATGGAATCCCGCCACCGAGCTCCCCCGATCTTCCTCTCGCATTCCGGCTGATCCGTTTCCTCCGCTTCCCTTTCCCTTTCACCCTCACTTTCACTTCCATGAACGACCTCCGCTTCGCCTTCCGCCAGCTCGCCAAGTCGCCGGGGTTCACCGCGATCGCGCTTATTACGCTCGCGCTCGGCATCGGCCTTAACGCCGCGATGTTCAATATCGTTAACTCGTTCGTGCTGCAGCCGCTGAGGTTTCCCGACCCCGCCAACCTCTTCCGGCTGGAGCGAGTCAACGCACAGCTGCAACCCGGCGGACACCGCACCGCCCATTTCGTTGCGATCGCGCGCGAAAGCCAGGATTTCGCCCAAATCGCCTGCTCTCGGCCCTGGAGCTTCACCCTGTCCGAGCAAAATCGCCCGGCTGAGGTCCTCGCCTCGCTCCGTGCTTCCGCCGGCTACTTCAGCGTCCTGGGGTTGAAGATGGAACTGGGGCGCGAGTTCCTGCCATCTGAGGACGTGCCTGGCCGCGACCAGGTGGTTATTCTGAGTCACGCCTACTGGTTGTCGCACTTTGCGGGTGACCGCGGAATCCTCGGCAAGACCGCGCGGATCGACGGGCAACCAAACGAAATCATCGGTGTGGCACCCGCGCTGGCCAACGATCCCCGCACCCTCAGCTCGGCCGAGATCTACCGCCCCCTGGCACTGACCACGGAGGAACTCGCCGGTCGGGAAGACCACGCTTTTGACATCATCGGGCGCTATCGTCCGGGGGTCACTGCGGCTCAGGCGGCTACGCGGTTCGCCGCGATCGCGGCCGGTCTCGCCGAGAGCGACCCGAAGGAATACCAGGGACGCACGCTGCGCGCGGTGTCGCTCGCGCCCCAACTCCAGGGCGGCGGCCGGCAGATCGTCTTCATGCTGATCGGCCTCTCCGGCTTCGTGCTTCTCATCGCGTGCGCGAACCTGGCGAACCTCCTGCTCGCACGCGCCATTGCCCGGGCCCGCGAATTTGCAATTCGCGGTGCCCTGGGCGCCTCTCGCGCCCAGTTGATTCGCCCGCTCATCGCCGAATGCGGCCTGCTGGCCTTCGCCGGCGGCGGGCTCGGCCTCCTGGTATCAAAATGGACCAACGACTGGATGGCCGAGCAATTCCGCGCCAGCGGTTCGCAACTCGATTTCGCCCTCGATTGGCGCCTCCTGCTTTTCGCGTTTCTCGCGTCTCTGGCGACGGCACTGCTTTTTGGCGCCGCCCCGGCCTGGGTGACCTCCCGCGTGCACGTCAACGATGCGCTCAAGAGCGGGACGCGCGGATCGACCGGCGACCGTTCGCAGAACCGTTTCCGCCAAACCCTGATCGTGGGCCAGTTCGCCCTCGCGCTCGTTCTCCTGTCCGGCGCCGTGCTCTTTGTGCGCGGTCTCGATCAATTCCTGCGACGCGACGCCGGGTGGAATCCCGCCCCCCTTCTGCGCGGCATCCTGTCGATGCCGTTGAGCCGATATCCGGACACGGAGCACATGGAGCGGTTCTACGAGAAGGTGCAGGAGCGCGTTTCTACGCTTCCCGGCGTCGCCGCCGTCACCATCAGCCACGAGGTCCCCGCCTTCTATTTCCCCTCGGGTCGCGGATTCATCGTGCAGGGCCAGCCGCCGCCGGCTCCCGGCAGCGAACCGGGCTCCCCGATCAATGGCGTCACTCCCGGCTACTTCACCACGGTCGGCACGCGCCTGACCCACGGTCGCGATTTCAGCCTGGCCGACCGGAGCGACTCGCCGCATGTGATCATCATCAACGAAACCATGGCCCGGGCGCTCTTTCCCGGCAAGGATGCGGTCGGACAGCACCTCGCCTATTTTGACGAACAACCGCTGGTCTGGATGGAGGTCGTCGGCGTCGCCGAGGACGTGCGGTTCCTGAACCTCGGCAATACCGCGGCGTCATTTCAGGCCTACGTCCCGCAATCCCAGGCGACCTGGAGCTATGTCGCCCTGCTCGTCCGGGCCTCCGTTCCTCCGTCGACCCTGGTCGAATCGATCCGCCGCGCCGTAGGCGAGCTGGACCCCGACATGGCGGTAAAGGAACTGACGACGGTTCCCAACTATATCCAGCGAAACATGCAGCAAATCGAGTCCATCAATCGCCTGCTGTCCGGGTTCGGGCTGCTAGGCCTTTTCCTGGCCGCGCTCGGCATTTATGGAGTCATTGCCCGCATCGTCGCCCAACGGACCAACGAAATCGGCATTCGCATGGCCCTCGGCGCACAGGTCGGGCAGATCGCGCGCCTCATCCTCGGCGCCGGCATGCGCATGGTCCTCATCGGCACGGCCCTTGGACTCCTCGGGGCCGTCGGTCTGGCGCGCTTTCTGGCCAGCGCCATGCCCGGGTTGTCGAGCAGCAGCGTTGTGGCCGTCGGAAGTGCCACCGCCGTGCTCATCACCACCGCATTGCTCGCTTGCTGGCTGCCGGCGCACCGGGCCACCAAGGTCGACCCGATGGTCGCACTACGGGCGGAGTGAAAGTGGGGGTGAAGGTGAGGGCAAAGGTGAAAGTGTCTAGGAATCCCACCACCGAGCCCTGCCCCTCGTCTTTTCGCATTCCAAATCACCAATGAACCTCCACCGTCGAATCCATGCCCGGCCCCTGCGGACGGAAGCCACTTTCCGGTCAATCCTGTCGGCCGTGATTGCTGGTTGTTTGGCAACTGCCGTGTGTCAGGCCGCTGGCGCGAACGCCGAGTCGAGCCTGGCGCCGGTTGAGCCCGCGGTTCTTGCCGCTGGCGCCTACTTCGGACAGAAACTGCCCGGTGATAACCCAGAATTATTTGCTCCGAGTGTCATCAATATCCTAGGGCGTTCGGTTGGCCACATCGCCTTCTCCCCCGACGCAACCGAATGTTACTTCACGGTGTTTGAAGGCATCTACAGCAACAACCGTTTGTTCTTCACTCGCTACAAGAACGGCGCGTGGACGGCCCAGGGTCCGGTTGGCTTCTTGAAGGATGGCCATGGTTTCGAGCCCTTGTTTTCAAGAGATGGAGGCCGGCTTTACTTCGGCGCGGCAATTGCCACCGCAGGATCGACCAGCACCGATTTCTGGATGGCGGCGCGCACCGCGCAAGGATGGAGCGAGCCCCAGCCTCTTTCCCCTCCGCTCAACTCGGCCAAAAACGAGTTCTGTCTCGCGCAAACCGCGGATGGTACGATGTATTTCGCCTCCAATCGCGAGGGCGGACTTGGCGGCCTCGATATCTACTGGACGGTCGCGAAGCCCAGCCAGCCCATGCAGGTGGAAAATCTGGGAGCACCGGTTAACTCTGAATACAACGACGGCGATCCCGGAATCTCTCCCGATGGCCGCATCCTGGTTTTCTACTCAGTACCCAAGCGCCCGGGAATCATGACGGCCAGCTCGGATCTGCTCATCTGTTTCGATGATGGGCATGGGGGCTGGACCACGCCCGTCAACCTGGGGGAAGGATTCAATACACCGGGCGACGAATATGCCGCCACGTTCTCCCAGGACGGCCGGGTGCTTTTCTTCGCGCGCTTCGACGGGAAACAAGGCCAGGTCTATTGGGTTTCGACCACGGCGCTGGAACGTTTTCGAAAGCTAACCCCATCCCCTGACAAACCTCCACTATGAACATTGAACGAAGGACCTTCCTCAAATCGAGTGCCGCCCTCCTGGGCTCCGGAATGGTGTTGGGCAGCCTGGCTGCGCCCACCGCCGCTGCCGAGACTTCAACGGCAGCCGACGCAAACATCTGGGACATATTCCGCAACCGCCGGTCGGTGCGCAAATTCAGGCCGGATGCCGTTCCGGAGGCGGATATTGTCCGGATCCTCGACGCCGCGCGCACCCCGCCGACCTCCGGAAACCAGCAACCCTGGAAGTTTTTAGTCATCCGGGATCGCGACAAAATCAGCCGCATGAAGGAAGCATGCGTGCAGCGGACGCTGGAGCGGTTCGACAGTCGTGGCGATAAGGCGACATCGAAGGCGCAATACGAAGCCAGCGTCCGCAACCGGCTCAGTGGTTACTTTTCGGCCCCCGTTTACATCGTCGTGCTGACGGACAACACCTCGCAATATCCGGATTACAACCATTGGGACGGTCCAATGGCCGCCGGATTTTTGATGCTGGCAGCCCGGGCCTTGGGTTACGGCACGGTCTTCATCACCGACGCGATTCCGGACCGGGTGACCAAGGAGGTGTTGCGCATCCCGGACCGCTACGCCCGCGTGTGCATCACGCCGCTGGGAGTTCCAGTCGAATGGCCCGACTCGCCACCCAAGAGGAAGCTCGAAGAGTTCATCGCGTACGAGTCGCTCTGAGACGATCCCAAAGGAGGACCTATGCAGACGCCTGGATCAACGGCCGGCGCATTCGCCATGTTCTCGCTTCTCCTTTGCGTCACCGCTGCTCGCTCCAACAGTCCGGCAGACGGCGAAGCGGTCTCCTGCGGAATCTACCGCCGTGTCCATTCGAATGTACTACGCGAAGATCGGGTTTTGCTGATCCGTCTTCCCGTCGACTATGGAACCGGCGACAAGCGATACCCTGTCCTTTATAAACTGGACGGATATAAAGATGTCTTCCTGGAAACTGTCGGAACCGTCGAGTATCTGGTCGATAAGGTCGATCGATTCCCCGACTATATTGTGGTCGCAATCGAAAACACCGATCGAAATCGGGACCTGTTTCCCGAGCGAGGGGCCGGCGATTACGACCGCTTTTTGAAGGAGGAACTCGCGCCGTTTATCGACGAGAATTATCGGACCAGCGGCTTCAGAGTCCTCTGCGGTCAATCACTCAGCTCGGTCTTTGCGCTTTACTCGTTCTTGCGGGAACCGGGCGCGTTCAACGGGTATGTTCTCAGCAGCTTCGGGCTCTCCCCCGAATGGGCCAGTCTTTTCGAAAAAGAGCTCAAGAATCTCACCGCCTTAAGAAAGACGTCTTATCTGTACGTCGCCAATGGGACGCGGGATCCATACGATGAGGACGGCACCCGCACCAAGAATTGCCTTAGGTTTCTTGATTTACTGCAAAAAGCGTCACCGCCGTCCGTGCTGATCAAATACCGGCTTTACGACGGAGAAGGTCACGTCCCGTATCCAACGATTTATGACGCCCTTAAATGGATGCAGACGTTGGAAGACGCCAAACGTCCGTAAAGACCTCAACTGCTGGGAAACGCCGTGACCGTCTTTAAGTCCAGTCCCTTGGCCCGTTTCCTGCCGTTGTTCGCATTGTTGGCCGGACTG
>DASRKV010000073.1:0-2713 GCA_035648795.1 Opitutaceae bacterium | reverse complement strand
GCGGTCGAGATAGGCCACGACATAACAGCCCATGAGGAAGGGGATCAGGCGCCAGAAAACCTTGGCGTAGGCTTTCTCCTCGGTTGCCGCGGCGGATGCCCCGCCAGCCGTTGTTAGGTTGGAAGCCATGGCAGGAGTCGGATTTTTGTGTTTTCGGTGACGTCACCGGCTGAGAGTGCGGCGAGCGCAGCTCCGGTCCGGCGCAACAACGCGGGGTGGTAACGGCTGCTTCGGTTGTCGACAGTGCCGGGCATGGGCTTAGCTCGAACGATTCAGTTGACCAAGGTGGAACCCGCCGTCCCGGCGGGTTTTTCGACGGCAAAGTTCAAAGCCCGCCCGGGACGGCGGGCTCCACCGTTTGGCGCCACGGCTTCTCTGGGAAGAACCTGGTTCATTGCATAGATACGGCTTAGCGGACCTTGCCGGCGGAGTTCTCGAGAACGACGTTGGAGAGCACGGCGGTGTCAGATTTGTCCGGCAGGTGCGAACAGAAGCCGATGCCGACGTAGAAGGGCTCGTCGATGTGCAGGTTGATGGGTGGGCCGAACTGGTGCATGGGCTCGCCTTCCAGGCTGACGAAGAGCGCGAAAGAGTCGCCATGCTTTTCGATGCCGATGCGCCTGGCCACGACGCCGACAAGGCTGTCCGGGCTGGCGCCGCCGGGCCGGCCGCGTCCTCCGATGCGAAATTCCAGGCCCTTGACCCGGGCGCCCTTCGCCGGACGCTGCGCCAGGTGGATCATGCCGAGACCGTGCACGGCGGTGATGGCCTCCTTGGAATCGTCATCGAGGTCCTGGCGAATGACGAGGACCGCCTTGCGGTCGCCAAAACCGTTCGGGTCCGGATACATGATGTTGGCCGCGAGTGACACGTCGCCAGACATCTTCTTCCAGAGGTAACGGAACTCGTCGCGCGTGTACCAGAGGTTGTAGCCGGCGGAGTTGATCGTGTACTGCTTCGCGCTGGCGTCGTAGCTCGCGCTGCCGGGCACCATCGCGCTCCCGATGTCCGACTGGCCTTCAAACAGGCCGATCGGCGCATCGAAGTTCTTGCTGGGCCGGTGAAAGTCCGCCGGGGGCGCCACTTGGACGTGCGTGGCGGAGCCCGGTTGGGCCCAAGCCGGCACTTCGGGAGTTTGCGCGGGGACCATGTGCGGCACGTTAAGAAGAACCAGGGTTAATAGCGCGCGGCGGATAGCGAGTTTCATGGTGATGGGATAGGTGCTGGCGGGCTTCGCGGAAAACAAAAAGTGTCGCGCCATCAACGGAGGCGCTGACGTCGATGGTTACTGCAGCGTCCCCGGAGTCCAGGACCGCGCCAATTCAATGTCGTTCGTCGCCTCCGCCGTCAGCGCGGTGACGTCGATCCACCCGATCCGCCCGTAAAAATTGGGGAGGTATTGCGCGTCGCGCACCGCCGCGTATCGCTTCCACGCCTCAAGGGCACGCTCCAGGTGGGCGATCGCCCTCGTCCGCCCTGCGGCCTGCCGGGTCGCATCGAACAGCGCGAGGTCGCACGCGCCACGGATCTTTTCCGCGTAGTAGCGACCGAGGTGCGCCATCGCCTCGTAGTCACCCAGGGTCAGGCGAAGCTCGCGGTCGGGGGCGGCCGGGGGACCGGCTGTCAGTGCGGCGACGAGCCGGAGGGTCGTGTCCGCGGCCCCGTCCAGCGCGCCGGCCGCAGCGAGCGGCGAAAGGCCATCGAGCGGCTTGCCCCCGAGCGTCCGCCGGCGCCACTCCCGGATGTTGAGGATGCCGGAGCCGGGCATCGTCACGCCCCGCATGAAGTCCGCGACCGTGTAGAATCGCGTGCGGCCGACTTTGTGCACACAGGCTTCCGGAAACCAGCGGAAGTCGAGGTCGCCCCAGAAAAAGCGCGTCGCCTGCGGGATGATCCTCGAGGCGGCGGCTGACGCGGCAAACAACGACGCGGCATCCACGCCGGGAAAGCGCGAGCCGAGGACCTCCTGGAAAAACGAATCCGGCAGCGAAGGATCGTATGCAAGCCGGCCCCAAAGCGTGAACGCATACCAGTGCTTTTGCAGGAAGAGGGGACGCTCCGCACCGAGCGCTTTTCCGGCGGACTCGCGGTCGAGAAAATCGCGGCCCCAGGTGAAATTGTCGGCCCCCAGGTAGAAGCCGGCGAGCTGCCCCGCCGGCGGCAGGTTGCGGATATACTCCCGCGCATAGTCGGGATCGCCCCAGCGGAACGAGAAAATGTCGTCGTTGCGCACGGTGAGCCAGGTCTTCATCCCGTCCCGGAGAAACGGCAGCACCTCCGCGATGAACGGCGGTCGGGTGGAAGAATACATGTGGGCGACGGAGTACTTGAAGCTGAACGTGAAGGTCGCGGGATACCCGGGGTAATTCTGCCAGTTGCGCGTGATCTCGCCGGGGGCGGTTTAGTGAAAACGATGGATCAGGCGGACCCCGCGCGCCGGCGTGTCCTTGAGCGCGTCGCGCACGCCTTCGCCGTAGGTCGCCCAAAGCCACTGCTCTTTCGTAAAATTGGGATTGTTCGCTTCCATCGCTTCGCCCGCAGTGATGCCGATCCCCGCCAGCAACGGATAGGTTTTCACCAGTTCCCGCACGCTGGCGCGGAAATACGCGACCGTGGTCCGGTTGGACATGTCGGACGTGATCCCGTATTTCCCTTCGGCCCCGTAGGTGAAGATGTTCCAGGTGAAAATATAGACGGAGATGCCGCGGTCCGC
>DASRKV010000072.1:0-3505 GCA_035648795.1 Opitutaceae bacterium | reverse complement strand
CTTCAACTCTTCCTCGAGGCCGCTGGTCGCCTTCTTGAATTCACGGAGCGACTTGCCCATGCCGCGGGCCAATTCGGGCAGTCGCTTGGTGCCGAAGAGCAGCAGCACGATCACCATGATGATCAGGATCTCCGTGCCACTGACGTCCAAGATGGCGAAATCTGGAGGGAACACCCGCATGATGGCTACAGAATGTGGTGGCGGCGGAACGGCAAGGGCAGAAATACAAAACCACCGTGCCGCGGCGTGAGGTTGGTCGCTGGAGGGCTACTTCAAGCTGACTTCCACCAGGAAGGTTTGTGTTTCGCTCGGCGCGACGTGGTAGAGGCCGGTCCGGTGCTCCGGTGAATTGGCCGGCCCCATCCAGGGCTCGACGCAGTAAAAGGGCGAGTCCTCCGCCAGCGTCCAGGTGACGAAGACCGCCGACTTCGGGGGCACCCGGTCCGGGCCGAGGCGAACGGTGATCTGGTCCTCGCCGCCGCGGGCGCCGAAAACGACGGCGTTGCTCTTGAGCGCGGTATGGAAAACGTCGATGAGATCCTTGCTCGCGAGCGATTCCTCCCCGCCAAGCCGCGGCCCGGGATGGAGCTGTCCGTTGTCAAAATTCTGGCGCAGCGTCGCGCGCGCCGGGATCCGGATGAAATAGTCGCCGCGGGTGCGGGATTCATCCCACGGCACGGTAAAGTAGAAATGGTGGCCGGCGCTCCACGGAATGGGTTTGGTGTCGAGGTTGTGCAGCCGGAGTTCCACATAAACCGCCAGCGGCTCGAACCGGTAGCTGACCGTGAATTCGTAGTCGTACGGGTAGGCGGCCCGCGCCTCCTCGCCCGGCTGAAACAGCGCCGTGAACCCCCGCTCGTCCAGGCGCTGGACCTGAAAATCCCCCTGGCGGGCCAGTCCGTGGATTGGCATCGGCCGGCGGGTGCCGTTCTCATCGCGCCAGCAGTGAATGGTCCCCGCGTCGAAGCTGCGGCCGCAAAACGGGAACAGGATGGGATTTCCGCCACGCACCTTGGCGATGTCGTCGAGCGCGAGAAGTTCAGGCCAGTAAATGACATCACGCACGGTGCCGTCACCGAGCGTCAGGTGCCAGTTCATGAGGCGGGCGCCCTTTTCGGGCAGCGCGAGAAAAGTCGACGGACCGACCTGCCAGCGGGTCAACGTGTGGCCAAGGTAGGGAATCTTTTCCATGTGCCGCAACCGTACAGGATGACGCGGAACTGGACAAAGACATTTTCCACGTGTTTTTGGCGCGTCTTCCGGCGTGTTCCCGGATGGGAAAGCGGGCCGGTAATGAGGCTTGCCTAACGTCGGGCGGATCAAGGCGGAGCGGCTTGTCCTCAGGACGCCTTGGGCGCGTTCGGGACAACGCGCGCCACCAACGGCATTTCATTTCGCAGCATTCAGTCATGTGACGTCCGACGGTATCGGGGTGCTTGCTTCCGGGCGCCCGAGGCGCCATTCTCGTCATTCCATGTTGGTTCAAATCCTCCGTTGCTGGCTCCTGGGTCTGCTGAGTGTGCTCGTGACCTCGGCAGCCGTGAAGCCGCGCGCCCCGGCCGCCAAACCCGCGGAGGGAAACCCGCCACCGGCCGTGGCGGCACCCGGGGCCGGGCAGCTGCCGCCGGATCATAAAGTTACCGTTTACGTCGTGCCGGTGCGCGACGAAATTGGGAAGCCGGTGCTCTACATTTTGCGGCGCGGCCTGAAGGAGGCCATCGAGCGCAAGGCCGACGTGGTGGTGCTCGACATGCAGACGCCGGGCGGCCGGGGCGACGTCGCTTTCGACATGATGGAGGCGCTGGAGAAGTTTCCGGGCCTGACGGTGACCTACGTGGACAGCGAGGCCATGTCGGCCGGGGCGTTCATCGCCGCGGCCACCAAGGAAATCTGGTTTGTTCCGCACGGCGTGATTGGAGCGGCCGCGGCGGTCACCGCGGAAGGCCAGGACATCCCCGAAACGATGCGGTTGAAGATCAACAGTTTTCTCCGCGCCAAGATCCGCGCGATCTCCGAAGGCAAGGGCTACCGCGGCCAGGTCATCGAGTCGATGATCGACAAGGACTACGAGTTAAAGATCGGCGACACGGTCATCAAACCGAAGGGCGAGTTGCTTTCCCTCACGGCGACGGAGGCGTCGAAAACCTATGGCAATCCCCCGCAGCCGCTGCTCGCGGCGGGCGTGGCCAAAGATCTCGACGATCTGCTGCGCCAGAAGTTCGGCGCGCAGGGCTATGAGATCGTCCAGCTCGAGGTCACCTGGTCGGAGCAACTGGCGGTGTGGCTCAACGCCATCGGCCCGATCCTGATGGGATTGGGCGTGGTTTGCCTGATCATCGAGTTCAAGACGCCCGGATTTGGCTTCTTCGGCATCGCCGGCATCGCCTTGCTGGCGCTCGTGTTCCTGGGCAACTATGTGGCGGGGTTTTCCGGCCACGAGCCGATGATTCTTTTCGCCCTCGGCCTGGTCCTGCTGGCGATCGAGGTCTTCTTTTTCCCCGGCGTGGCGGTGATGGCGGTGAGCGGCGTGGCGCTCATGCTCGGCTCGCTGGTGTGGGCGATGGCCGATATCTGGCCCAATGAACCCGTGACCATCGCGGCTTCCGGGGACCTATTTCTCGCGCCGCTCATCAACGTGGGCGCCGGCCTGGCCCTGGCGTTGGTCCTGGCCGTGCTGCTCGCGCGTTTCCTGCCGCAGGGCTGGTTGTGGGACCGGATGGTGCTGCAGACGGCCCTGGGCACGGCGGCGCAGGTCGCCGGCTCCGCGCCGGGCGGGGACGCGGGCGCGGCCACGACGGCGCTGGTCGGCCGGGAGGGCGTAGTTACCACTCCACTACGCCCGGCCGGCGAGGTGGAGGTCGCCGGCGTCCGCTATCAGGCCCAGCTCGAACTCGGCTCGGCGGCGGCGGGCGCCCGGGTCGTGGTGGTCGGGTGCACCGACTTCGGGCTCAAGGTGGAGAAACTTCCGTCATGACCGCGATCCTTTTGCTCTTCCTGGTGGGCCTGGTGCTCCTGGTGTTCGAAGTGTTCATGCCCAGCTCGGTGCTCGGCATTTTCGGCGGAGCCGCGATGCTATGGGCCTGCGTCCTCGCGTTCCTGTCTTATGGCGTGCGCGGCGGCGGCCTCGCCGTGCTCGCGGGCCTCGCGCTGGTCGGCCTCACCCTGTACGTGGAGCTGGGCCTCCTCCCCAAGACGCGGCTGGGGAAACGGTTTTTCCTGCACGACTCGATCGGTGCCATCAGCCAGCCTCCGGTGGCCGACTCCGCAGTCATCGGCCAGCTCTGCGCCGCCGTCACCACGCTCGCGCCCTCCGGCTACGTGCTCCTGGACGGCCGGCGCTACGAGGCGGTTTCCCGGAGCGGCCATGTGGCGACGGGGACCACGCTCCGGGTCGTGGCGGTGGATAATTTTCATCTCATTGTCACCAAATCATGAATATCACCATCGTTTTCATCATCGCGGGCGTCATTGCGGGCCTGATCGTGCTCGGGATTGTTTTCTCATT
>DASRKV010000071.1:0-4943 GCA_035648795.1 Opitutaceae bacterium | reverse complement strand
CGTAAACGCGGCTGGTCGCCGGATCAGCCATCTATTGCGCGAGGAATGGACGACGCGCGGCGCCGCCGCCTCCGACGCCGATGGCCGGGCAAAGTTGCGCGGCTTCTACGGCACCTACTCCGTCTCGGTAAAGCTCCCCGATGGTCGCACGATCGAGAAGGAGGTCAATCTGACCAAGGCAGCTCCGAACGCTATCGTCGGTCTCGCTCAATAGTCCGCCGCCGCGGGTTTGCCTTGCCTGCGCGCAGCCGCACGCAATCGCGTGAGGCGGGGATCTCCCCGGTTCGAGGTTTTATGGCAGCCAAGCCTGCCGAACGGGTGAGCAAAGGGCGCGTCAGTGTGCGGACGGCGGCGTCGGCATTCCCGCGGGCGGGGTGTTCGGATCGGTTTCCAACAGATCGATCAGGCTGAGCAGCGCGCCCCAATGGTAGAAGCGATCGCTGCTGCTCACGTCGTCGCCTTCCCCCGTGATCGCATTGTAGTTTTCGTGGACGTGGCCGTTCTGCGTCCACTCCTTTTCGAAGAGTGCGAGGGAAAGCTGCGCGAGTTGCCGGCGCGCGGCGGGCTGGTCGTATTGCCGGAGCCCCAAATACACGAGGTAGTTCATCGGACCCCACACGCGGCCGCGCCAGTATTCCTGATCCTTGAACGCCGGGTCGGAGCGTGCGATCGAGGGAATGACCCATTCGCCCCAGAACTCCTTCGGGTTGAGGAGATGGCCGGTGACCATGCGCTCGGCCTGCTGCGGCGTGGCGGCCCGGGCGAGCAGCGGATAGAAGTTCGTCGGCGAAAGCCGTCGGCTGAGTTCACCGGTATCCAGGTTTTTGTTGAGAAAGATCCCGGTCTTCTCGTCCCACAACGTTTGGAGCCGGACCTGGTAGCGTTCGCCGCGGGTGCGCAGCTCCTCGGCCTCGGCCGGTTTGCCCAGCACGTCCGCGATCTCCGCGAGCGCACGGCAGTCGGCGACAAACAAACCCATCAAGCCGACATCCGCCTGTTGCATTCGGCCGGTGTCGCGATGGAACGGGCCATCGTCGAACATCGGGCTGTTATCGAGCCCGGACTCATACATTGCGCCCTGCTTGGTGCCGACCGAACCGTCGTCTGGATTTGGCGGCTGGTTGGCGACGTCGGTTCCCCACACCAGATAACCGTCGCGGTCGCGATGGTCGGCCCACCAGCGATTCCACCGGAGCAGGGGCTCGAAGGTGTCGCGCAGCAGCCAGGCATCGTGGAATTTCCGGTAGAGTGCGAGGATGGTGATCGCTCCGACCGGCGGTTCGGAACGATCGAAGCTTTTCCAGCCGCCGCCGCGAGCGTAGTTCGGGATGAAGCCCGCCGGGGTGATTTCGCGGGTGATCTCCACCGCATTGGCATAGGCGAGTTCGCGATCGCCGACGGCGGCCATCGCGGCTGCAAAATAGGTGTCCCAGTCGAAGAGGACATAACCGCCCCAGGTCACACACCAGAGCCGGCTGACGGGGGAGACCACGCGTGCGTGGGCCGGCTCATAAATCGTATCCCAACCGACAACGGTTTCGATGGCGCGCGACCCGGCGCTGCTCGCGGGCCGCTCCCGGTCGAGGATCGCGCGAATCTGTCCGACCGAGCGCGGGCGGCCGGTGCTGACGCCGATCGCCTCCTGAAACGAGGCGGCGAGGTAAGGGGCGGCGAGAGGGACGTTTGTGAACGCGGCATCCTGCGCGGTCCAGTAAACCGGGATCTTGCGCGCGGAATCGCTGAACTCCAGATGATCGTCCGCGCGGGTCGCGGCGCCGGGCCGATTCCACAGCACGCCGGCGGACACGACCAGCGTGGCGGGCAGGGGCCCCTTCGATGCCAGCGGGGATGCCAGCATGACGAGGTCCTCGCCGTCATGGGCGGTTTGCAGCAGCAGTTCATGCCCCTGCCACGCCAGCCGCAGCTCCGTATAACTGCCGTTCCAGGTGTGCGGACCAGGGAAGACCTGTTCCGCGTTCTCGTTGTGCAGTCCGTGGCGGCCGATCAGCGAATCGGCCAGGAACGCATCGGAGTTGAGCGAGCTGTTGTGCTTGAGCCCGACGCGAACCGTGAAACCCTCCGGCAGCAGCACCTGCGCGGCGACGCTGTGCGTATCCCAGGTGTTCCAACCGCGCGCGAGCTTGGTTTGGACGGCATCGTACTCCAGCGAGCGCGGCGCGTCCGCGGCGGCAGTCGCCAGCGGAAAGAGCAGAGCGGAGAGAACGAGGAGAAAACGGTTCATGCCATCGAGGTTGAGGAGATCTTATCGCCCGCCTGGTGGAGCAGTTTGAAAGCCGCGGTCGATACCGACGATGCGGACCTGCGCCAGTCGCGCCAAGGCTTAAGCGGCACGGTTTGACGACGGGCGGCGGGGGCTGAAAGGGCAGGCCGCACAGTTATCCCTCGCCTGGATCGACGTCTGTCAAATGGGCAAATGTGCAACCCCTGCGATCACGTACCCGGCCGGAACGACGCAGTTGAACCGCGGTTCACGGATGACAGCGGAGATCACCGAAAGGTGCGTAGGGCCGGCGCTCGCCGCCGGGCCGCGCGATCACGATGCGCGGAGCAATTCCAGCATGGCGCGGTCGAGTTTCTGGCCGTGGAAATCATCGTACCCGACGTCAGCACGCTCGCTGTTGAGGATGCCCAAGGGACCGCGAAAATCCCAGGTGGCCCAACCAAAGCCGGCCTGCCGGTAGAACCCGAGGACGTCGCGCATCCAGCGCAGGGTGACGTCGTGCGGCGTGTAGCGATAAGCGCCGATACCGCCGAAATGAACGCCTACGCCCATCCCCCGGAGTTCCTGCCACGGGCGGATGAGCTGCCGCTGGATGCGGGCGCGGTTCCACTCCTTGGCCGGATCGAGATCGGCCAGCGTGCGCTGCATGATGGGGTTGTTCGCGAAAACGCGACGCTGTTGCTCGGATTGCCGACGGCGGCCGGCCACGGTTTCGGGTGCGACCGGCAGCGGCCAGGTCGGCTCCGGCCAGTTCGACGATCCCGCGACCCAGTCGGCCTTCCAATGCGTGAGCTCGATCGGATCGAACGTATGGGCGCTCTGCGCGATCCCAAGTCCCGCCAGCGCCGGTACCGGCACGCTGCCCCACAGCAAACCATCGGCGATGATGAGGCGCGCGGGGCTTTCCTCGCGAATCGCCGCGACGAGGACCGCCACGACGCGCTGATAAGCAAGGTCGTACAGCAGCTCGCCGGAGGATTTCATGGCGGGCTCGTTGATGAGATTGAAGCTGACGGCCGCGTTCGGGACGCCGCGATAACGCTGGGCGAAGTGCCGCCAATGGTACGCGCAGGCCTCCAGCGCCTCCGCATCGGTCCACAGGTTGAACGGCTCCCCGACCGCGTGATCGGCCGAGTGGCCCGGGGCGCGATGAAAGCAAAGGCTGACGTGGATCCCATAGCGCCGGCCGAATTCCACCGCCTGGTCGATCTGCTTGAGCGCGCCTTCGCGGAGCTGCCGCCAGTTCTGCGGATCGGACCAGCAACGGTAGGACAGCGGCACGCGGACAAAGTTGAAGCCCCACTCCGCGATCCAGGCGAAATCCATTTCGCGAAAGGCGATGTCGCTCCCGCTCGTGACGGATTTGTCGAGGAGGGTGAAACCGCGCCATCGCGGCAGGGCCGCGGGAGACACGTCGTTACCGGCGGCGAAGGTCGGAACGATGTCAAACACCCCGGCCGCGGTTACGGCCGCCAGACTCTTGAGAAATCCACGTCGATCAACGGATCCATCCATGTCCCGAGTATTGCGGGAAAAATTCGTCCCGGCAAAACCCAAAGACAGGGCCCGAGCGAAAACGGGCTCGACTAGAAAAGCGCGTACGGCAATCGGTGCTGTTTTACCCGTTGACATTCTCCTTATTGACGGGCGGCGCGAAGCCGGACCTTTATTGCTGGGTCCGAGTGCTTCCGCCCGCTCCACGTTGGCGGCATGCCTTTTTTGTTGGCCGAGGACGGAGAGCCGCTATGGGTAAAGGAGTTGAAAGCCGCCGACTTCTTCACGTTGCCGCCATCGCTTGCCGCGTTCGCGGCGTATTTTTCTCCGGAAGTTCCACCTTGGGAATGGCTGAAGCAAATCGGTCCGGCCCTGGCGGCCTTTCGTTCTGACGTCCCGCTGCCTCCGCTGCCGCCCTCGGTGCAGGTGGAGGGGCCGGTGTGGATTCATCCGACGGTCAAGTTACCCCGCTATGCCACGCTGATCGGCCC
The DNA here is from genome assembly GCA_035648795.1 of Opitutaceae bacterium. Taxonomy (GTDB): domain Bacteria; phylum Verrucomicrobiota; class Verrucomicrobiia; order Opitutales; family Opitutaceae; genus Fen-1467. The sequence goes on along the minus strand of DASRKV010000071.1, from coordinate 716 downwards.
GTTGTATATTGGAGCGGATTCTGAAATCCGCCCGGGGGTGTATGTGCGCGGCAATCTCATCGTCGGCGAGCGGTGTGTGCTCGGCAATGCCTGCGAGTACAAGAACTCGCTGTTGATGGATCGCGTCAAGACGCCGCACTACAACTACGTCGGCGATTCCATTCTCGGCAACGAATCCCACCTCGGCGCCGGGGTCATCTGCTCGAACTTCCGTCTGGATCACAACGAAGTCCAGGTCCGCGAAGGAGCCGAGTTGCATCCGACCGGCCTGCGGAAATTGGGCGCCATTTTGGGCGATCAGGCCGAGGTCGGCTGCAATGCGGTGCTCAATCCGGGAACCATGCTCGGGCCGCGCGCGCTCGTCATGCCGGCGATCGCCTTCGGCGGCTATTTGCCGGCCGGACACATCGCCCGGGCGCAGTATACCGTCGCGGCCGACCCGCGCAGGAAATAGCCGCTTGCCGGACTTGTCGGAAGGGAAAGATGGCGCCGGCCGCCGCGGGTGGCTCCGATATTTCGGGTGCCAAGGATTCCCACTTGCCCCGGTTCCGATTCCCGCACTTGCTCGTAACCCGTTGTCGCAGGCAATCCCTGAACCAAGCCTGAGACATCGAACCTGAGAAACCATGAGGATCCTTTCGGGCATCCAGCCCTCCGGGGCGCTGCATATCGGCAACTATTTCGGCATGATGAAGCCGGCGATCGAACTCCAGTCG
>DASRKV010000070.1:0-5785 GCA_035648795.1 Opitutaceae bacterium | reverse complement strand
TCCTTGAACACCACCCGGAAATCAAGCTGCTCCCGCCGGTAGCCATAACCGGCATACAATGGATAGGGATAGAATGGGCCGCCCCGTCCCCAATAAGCCGGGCGATGATACCAGCCGTAATAGAAGCCGAAATCGTCCGGCCCGTCGTCGCTCGTGTAGCTCCAGACCTCGCTCGTGCCGCTGCTGTCCGTCCGGGTGTGGATATAATCGGGATCTCCGAGCGCCAGCCGCACCATTTGCGGCGTAAACCCGAGTCCGACTTGCCCGCTCCTGATCATGGTCTGCTGGTCGGGAGTCAGCCGGGCAAATGTCGCCGGATCCCGGCGGATGCGCATTTGCGGAGTGGAACACCCGGCGGTCCCCAGCGCCGTCAGCACCGCGATAACCAGGAAAAAAAGTTTGGGTGTCTTCATGGGAAGAACGTTAACAACATTGGTTTTGCTCGCAATCTTTAGACGTCGCCCAAGCCTGCTCGTTTCATGGTTTCGAAGACATTGTTGCTCTGGGATGTCGATGGCACCCTGCTCACCGCGGGCGGTGCGGGGATGCGGGCCCTGGCGTCAGCCCTGCAGCGGGTCTTCGTCATCGACGGACCCATCAACGACATCGACTTCGCGGGCCGGACCGACCGGTGGATCATGCGGCAGATCTTCGCCCGGTTCGGCCTGCCCGCCACCGAAGAGAATTTCTCCCGTTTCGCCGAGGGCTATGTGGCGGCGCTGCCGCATGAACTGGCGGGCCGCAGCGTGCGCCTGTTGCCGGGGATCCCCACCCTGCTCGACGCCGCGGTCGCCCGCGGCGATATCGCCCTCGGCCTGCTGACCGGCAATCTCCGCCGTGGCGCCGAAATCAAGCTCGGCAGCCGAGATCTGTGGCGATATTTCCCCTTCGGAGGGTTCGCCGACGACGCGGAGGATCGCAACGAGCTCGGTCCGCACGCGCTCCGGCGGGCCCGGATGCACCACCAGGTGGAGTTTGCCGCGGCCAACACCTGGGTGATCGGCGACACGCCGCACGATATTGTCTGCGCCCGTGCCTTCGGCGCGCGGGCCCTGGCCGTCGCGACCGGCCGGCATTCCGCCGCGCAACTGCAGGCCTTGAACCCGGACGCCGTCTTCAATGATCTGGAAGACGTCACCGCCTTCTGGCGGATCATCGACGGCGGATGACGAGGAGCATCCGCAGGTTCATGGCGGCAAAAAATGGGATTGCCGACCCCAAGCATGGCTGGACTATCGACCCCGGCAACGCGACTTGACCAGCCCGCCACCCTGCCCACCGTTCTTGCCGGACGCATGAGCACCTTCACCATCGCCATCGGATCCGACCACGCAGGCTTTCACTACAAGGAAGCCATCAAGATCGTGCTGCGCGCCGCCGGTCATGTCATCCGCGATTTCGGCACGGATTCCGACGCCCCCTGTGACTATCCGGATTTCATCCGCCCCGTGGCCGAGGCGGTCGCCCGGGGCGAATACCAGCGCGGCATTGTGTTGGGTGGTTCGGGCAACGGCGAGGCGATCGTCGCCAACCGGGTCCGCGGCATCCGCTGCGGCGTCTGCTGGAACGAGCAGACCGCCATCTGGAGCCGGGCGCACAACGATGCCAACGTCCTTTCCTTGGGAGCACGCACCGTTTCCCAGGAACTGGCACTCGCGATCGTGCGCGTGTGGCTCGAGACGCCCTTCGAAGGCGGCCGGCACCTCCAGCGAATCCGCAAGATCGACGGCCCGTAGGCCGGATATTCTTCCGCGTGGCGCCGCCGTGACAAAAGGTGGAGGACGAGCCTCCAGGCGCGGGCGTCGCGCTCCAAATAACGGTCGGTGCGAAAGAGTGCAGAGACGGTAAATCATGTGCCGCGGCAGCATGTCGGACCTGGCGTCCTCCCAGTTGCCAGAATCCGACGCGCGACAACAGAGCGACAACATCCAAGGGCCAAAGCCATTCGACAACCGGGGGAGCTCTAGTTATCATTTAACTCATATGAACATGCCTTACCGCCAGCTCGGCAGCTCCGGCCTGAAAGTCAGCGCCCTGTCACTCGGCTCCTGGGTCACCTTCGGGAAGCAGATCGGCGACTCGATCGCGCGCGACCTCATGCACACGGCCTATGACGCCGGGGTCAATTTCTTCGATAACGCCGAGGCCTATGCCGACGGACAGGCTGAGATCGTCATGGGGCAGATCCTCAAGAAGGCAGGCTGGCGACGGACCAGCTATCTGGTGTCGAGCAAGGTCTTCTTTGGCGCCGAGGGCGATCGTCCCAACGAGGAAGGACTTTCGCGCAAACACGTGGTCGAAGCCTGCCACGCGGCCCTCCGCCGCCTCCAGGTTGACTACCTGGACTTGTATTTTTGCCATCGTCCCGACCCCGCCGTGCCGATCGTCGAAACGGCGCGCGCGATGCACGACCTCATCGTCCAGGGCAAGGTGCTTTATTGGGGGACCAGCGAATGGAGCGCGGCGCAGATCACCGAGGCCCACGCGGCCTGCGCGCGACTCGGGCTGCATGCGCCGGTCGTCGAGCAGCCGCAATACAACCTATTCCATCGGACCCGGGTCGAAAAGGAATACGCGCCCCTCTACCGCAAGTTCGGGCTTGGCACGACCATCTGGTCGCCGCTCTCCTCCGGCCTGCTCACGGGCAAATACAATCAGGGCATCCCGCCGGGTTCCCGCCTGACCACTCCCGGTCTTGAATGGCTGCGGGACATGGTCTCGGGACCGGGGGCCGCGCCGCGTCTCGCCGCCCTCTCCAAACTGGCGAAGATCGCCACCGAATTGGACACGACCTTGCCCCGCCTCGGCGTTGCCTGGTGTCTGAAAAACCCCCGGGTCAGCACGGTCATTCTCGGCGCCTCCCGGCTCGCCCAATTGAAGGAGAATCTGGGCGCAATTGACGTCCTCGAGCGGCTCACGCCCGCGGTGCTGGCGCGCCTCGACAAGATCTCGGACCCCGTGGCGGAGTGATCCCCGGGTGGACCGGCCCATTTCTCGTTTCCCGCCCATGAAAATCACCTATCTCGCCCACTCGTGTTTCCTGGTCGAAACCTCCAAGGCCCGTCTCATCATCGATCCTTTTCTCACCGGCAGTCCGCTGGCGCCCGTCACTGCCGCGGACGTCGAGGTCGACTACGTCCTGTGTTCGCACGGCCACGAAGACCACACCTGCGACGCCCTCGCCATATCCAAGCGCTGCGGCGCTCCGATCATCGCCAACTACGAAATCGCCGAGTATTTCGCGGCCCAGGGTGCGCCGACCCACGGCATGAATCCCGGCGGCGGCTTCAATTTTCCGTTCGGCCGGGTGAAGCTCACCCTCGCGTTCCATTCCTCCAGCGTCAACGCCGGGCTCAATCCGATCTATCTCGGCAATCCGTGCGGCCTGCTGATCCGCGCCGACGGCAAGACCATCTACCACGCCGGCGATACGGCCTTGTTTCTCGACATGCAGCTCATCGGCAAGGCGGGGCTGGACGTCGCCATGGTGCCGATCGGCGACAATTTCACCATGGGCATCGACGATGCCGCCGCCGCGCTGGACCTGTTGAACCCCAAGATGACGCTGCCCATGCACTACAATACCTGGCCGTCGATTGCGGTGGATGCGGAATTGTTCGTCGAAGCGGCGGCCCGAACCGATCACACGGTGCAGGTGCTCAAACCGGGCGAGTCTCTGACCGTCTGACCGCCCGTCCGGCCAGGCCGCCTCTTGGGGCTTGAGCCGATCCGTCGCGCGACCGATAATCCCGCCCCTCATGAAAACACTTCGTTTCCTCAACCTGTTGACCGGCCTGGCATGAATCCGTTTGGCCGAACGAGCGACTGATCCGGAACATCGCCTGTGGTTGCCGAAGTCACGCGCATCCTGTCCGACCTTCATTATGGCGATCCCGCGAGCCGGGTGCGCTCGCTGGCTGCCTTGGAGCCGCTGTTCGCGGGAGCCGACCGGGTGGTGTTTAACGGCGACAGCGTGGAGACACGACGCAGCCCGGTTTCCTCGCAGACCAATGAGATTCGCGAGGAATTCCTCGAGTTCACCCGGACGTCGGTTCCCGGCTGCACGGTGTTGACGGGCAACCACGATCCCAATCTCTCCACCCTCCATCATCTCGAACTCTTTGGCGGTCTCGTTTTCATCACTCATGGAGAGGTGTTGTTTGACGATCTGGTGCCATGGAGCCGGGAGCTCCCCCAAATCCGGGAGTTCTTCCGCCTGGAACTCGCCGCCCTCCCGACCGCCGCGCGAGAAGTGCCTGTCGAACGCCTGGCTGCGTGCAAGCGCGCCTGTGCCAGACTGGAATTGTCCGAGGATCCCCATCCCCGTCACCCCTGGGGACGGCTCCAGCGGACCCTGCGCATCTTCTGGCCGCCGCACTGCACCCTGGCCATGATCAAAGCGTGGCGGCAGTTGCCGAACAAGGCGGCGGCGTTCGCCCGGCAATGCCGGCCCGGGGTCCGATTTGTCCTGGTCGGCCACACGCACCGGCCGGGGGTCTGGATCCGGTCGGACGTTGTCGTCATCAACACCGGCTCGTTTCGTCCGCCCTTTGGCTGCTACGCCGTCGACGTTTCGGTTGAAGAAATCGTCGTGCGCCAGGTGCTCCACGCCGGCGGCTGTTTCGCCCTGGGCCGGGTGGTGGCCGCGTTCGCCCTCGCCCCGACCGGCGACGGACTGCCCGATCCGGCTGCCATCGTGCCGAACCTGGCACCCGCGCCGTGACCACGGATTTCGGCTGGTGGTCCCGGGACGCCGACGGGCGGAGGTTCCAGGTGCGGGCTGCGATTTTCGGCGACGCCATCACCTGGAGCCGCAAGCAGGGGCACTATCAAACGTGGCAGCCGTACGGTCCGCCCACAGAAGAAGATTGGGATGCCCTGCTGGCCGAGGCCGCGCGGCGCGTGCCACGCCGCCTGCTTTCGCCGGCCCAGTTTGCGACAATCAAGCGCCAGCGACCCCAGTAGTCCCTGCGGCCCGCAACACTTCGCGGCCGGAAACATGGCGCCGTTTCGTCGGCGCGATTCCTCCCCCCGGTCCGGGATTCCCCAGACCGCGCCACGCGCTGTTCCCTTCCAGGCGGGAGGGCTCTATGGCAGCCAGGGATGTTTCCGGGCGTCGGGTTTGCGCTTTTCGCGCTGGGCCCGGTGAAACTCCCGGGCCTCGTCGCTCATGTAATAGAGCAGCGTGGCGTTGCCGGCGAGTTCCTGCAAGCCGGCCTGACCGTCCAAGTCCGCGTTGAAGGCGCTCTTCAGGCAGCGGATGGCCAGCGGGCTGTTCTGGAGAATCTCGCGCGCCCACTTCACGCCCTCCGCCTCCAGTTTCCCGACCGGCACGACCGCGTTGACCAGGCCCATCTCCAGCGCCTGCACCGCATTGTACTGCCGGCAGAGATACCAGATCTCCCGCGCCTTTTTCTGGCCCACGATCCGGGCGAGATAGCTTGCGCCGAATCCGCCGTCGAAGCTGCCCATCCTCGGGCCGACCTGTCCGAACACGGCGTTGTCCGCCGCGATGGTCAGGTCGCACACGACGTGAAGCACGTGGCCGCCGCCAATGGCATAACCGGCCACCAGCGCAATGACGACCTTGGGCATCGAGCGGATGAGTTTCTGCAGATCGAGCACGTTGAGACGTGGCACGCCATCCTCGTCGACATATCCCGCCGAGCCGCGCACACTCTGGTCACCGCCGGAGCAAAAGGCGTATTTGCCGTCGGTATGCGGGCCGGCGCCGGTGAGCAGGACGACGCCGATGGTCTGGTCTTCGCGGGCATCCGCAAACGCG
>DASRKV010000069.1:0-2637 GCA_035648795.1 Opitutaceae bacterium | reverse complement strand
TCCCTCGGTCGGCCTCTATTGCGGACGCAATGAAGGCAATCCGCCGCCGGTCTTGAACGAGGGCCTGGAAAAGCTCGTCGCATCGCTCGATCCCGAGATCCGCTATATTCCGAACTCGGCCAGCGGGGTCGTGAGTGGAGGAGGCCCCTACCACTTGATGCCGGTGAAGTTCTACTTCGATCAGCGCGCCACCACCAAGCTCCACAGCGAGCTGGGCATACCGAACATCGTCAGCCTGGACAGTCTTCGACAGATGATGCCGGTGGCGGACCAATGGCCGCAGGGCCAAGTCTGGGGCCTGCATGACTTCACGACCCATGGCGCCCAAAACGGCGGCGCCCTGCGCGAAACCGTCCAGAAGGAGTACGGGGACGCCGCGAGCGCGGCGGAATGGGTGGAACTGGCGCAGTTCACGAATTACGACGGACACCGCGCGATGTTCGAAGCCCAGAGCAAGGACCGGATGGGCGTCCTCATGTGGATGAGCCATCCCTGCTGGCCGTCATTTGTCTGGCAGACCTACGACTATTACCTGGAGTCCACCGCCGGTTACTTCGGCGCGAAGAAAGCGTGCGAACCGTTGCACGTCCAGTGGAACGCGTTGAACGATACGGTCGAGGTCGTGAACTACAGCGCCGGGCGGCACAGCAACCTTGAGGTCAGGGCCAGCATCCGGAACCTCGACGGCTCGGTGCAGTGGGAAAAAACGGCGGCGGTCGACAGCGCAGAGGACAGCGTCGCGTCGCCGGTGACGCTGGTTTTCCCGGTCGCGCGGCTCACGCCGCTGCATTTTGTGCGGCTGACCCTCACGGAAGGCGGCAGGACGATCTCGGAGAACACCTACATGCGCAGCCTTGCGACCTACGAGGTTCCCGGATTCTCCTACGGCCCCTTTCACGTCCCGGCGTACGCGCCTTTCGATTTTCGCGCAGTCCGGACGCTGCCAAAGGCGGCCTTGCATGACACCACCATGGCCGAGCGTCAGGGCGGGAGATGGGTCCTGTGGACGGAGGTCGACAACACATCGCGGACCCCGGCGTTGCTCGTCCGCCTGAAGGTCGTGCGCGAGAACAGCGGCGATCGCATCCTTCCTGCGCTCTACGAAGACAACTACTTCACGCTGCTGCCCGGCGATCGGCGGCGGCTCCGCACCGAACTGGAGGACGCCGACACCCGCGGCGAACGGCCCCGGATGATCATCGAGGGCTTCAACGTCGAGCCCAGCGCCGGGCAATAGCGCCGGCGTAATATGAGACCGCACCGAGGTCTTCGCAGACGACTGCAATCGGAGTCGACATCGCCTTTCTGTCGTAAAAAACCGGTCAGCGCGTCTGAGAGGAGTGACGTGACATTCGAGTTGTGGCTCGAACGATCGCGATGAGGACTAGGGCAAGCACAAACCATTGGCTCGGAGCACCGCCGCCCCCTCCGCCGGTGTCCCCACCTCCGTTGTTCGGCGGGGGAGGCGCCGCATTGACCGTCAACGTTGCCCGATTGCTCGTCGCGCTGCCCATCGCATTGCTTGCCATAACGGTATAGTCGCCCGCATTTGCGGACTGCGCGTTCGAAATGGAATACGCGGTCCCGGTCGCCCCGCTAATCGCGGTGCCACCATAATACCACTGATAGGTCGGCGCGGGACGACCCACGGCCGTGATCGAAAACGACGCCAAACTGCCTGCAGTCACCGTCTGGCTCTGCGGCTGAGTTTGGATCGTCGGAACCGCAGGCATAGCCCCGAGCCGGATCGTGTGATTGTCTGTATCAGCAATGAAAAGGTTACCACTGCTGTCCGTGGCAATCCCTGACGGGGAATAGAACAACGCGGTCGACCCGGAACCGTCCGTACTGCCGCTCGTCCCGACGATGCCGGCGAGCGTAGTCACCACACCGGTGGACGGAACGACCATCCGGATCGTGAAGTTGTCCGTATCGGCAACATAGAGATTGCCGGAGGTCGTGTCGACCGCAAGAGCGGAGGGACTATTGAATTGCGCGGCCTTGCCGACACCGTCGGCGCAGCCAGAGCTGCCGGCGATGCCCGCGACAGTCGTCACTAAACCCGCCGGCGTGATGGCCCTGATCGTGTGGTTTTCCGTGTCGGCAACATAGACGTTGCCGGAGGTATCGACCGCCAATGCTGATGGGTAGTTGAACATCGCGGCGGTACCGGCGCCATCGGCAGAGCCCGTGACACCCGCCTCACCCGCAAGGGTGCTCACTGCGCCCGTAGAGGCGACGATCTTGCGGATCATGCAATTGTTTGTATCGGCGACATAGAGATTACCGGAGCTGTCGGCGGCGATGCCCTGCGGCCGATTGAACGCCGCTGCGATGCCGATTCCGTCGCTGGCGCCCGCCGCGCCGACGTTTCCGGCGAGCGTTGTAATCGCGCCCGAGGAAGCGATCTTCCGGATCGCATTATTCATCGTGTCGGCCACGTAAATGTTACCGGAGCTGTCGACTGCGACGCTCGACGGATCCTGGAAGGTGACGTGACCTGACGGACCGAAACTGAGCCATTGCGCCTGAGAGTCTGGGCTCCAAGAAAGGAACCCAGATGCTAAAAGGAAAGAAGCATACCCCGGAGCAGATCGTAGCGATCCTGCGCCGGATTGATGGCGGCGAGTCGGCGCA
>DASRKV010000068.1:0-10435 GCA_035648795.1 Opitutaceae bacterium | reverse complement strand
TCCCGCCGGCGTCGCCGTTGACCCCGCGGGCAACGTCTATGTCGCCGATACTGACAACAACGCCATCCGCAAGGTGGCCGCGACCGATGTCGTCACCACGCTGGCAGGACAAGCAGGGGTGAGCGGGAGTATGGACGGCACCGGCTCGGCGGCCAGCTTCAACGGCCCGGCGGGCATCGTTGCCGACGCCGCTGGGAATCTCTACGTCTCTGACACCTTGAATCATACGATCCGGATGGTCACCCCTGCGGGCGTCGTAACAACCATCGCCGGCTCCGCCGACTTGAGCGGCGCGGTGGATGCCACCGGCAGCGCCGCCCGGTTCTTTGGACCACAGGGACTGGCCCTGGATGCCTCCGGAAATCTTTTCGTCGCCGACACCAACAACAGCACCATTCGCAAGATCGTCACGACGACCGGCGTCGTCAGCACCGTGGCCGGCCGGGCCGGGATCGCCGGAAGCACCGATGGTGCCAATAGTCAGGCACAGTTCCGTTACCCCTCTGGCGTCGCGGTCGACACCGCGGGCAACCTCTTTGTCGCGGACACCGACAACCACACCCTGCGCCAGATCGCCTCCTCTGGCGCGGTCAGCACCCTGGCTGGCCTGGCTGGATCCAGCGGAAGTGCAGATGGCACGGGCACGTCGGCGCGTTTCGATTTTCCCACGGGTCTGGCCGTGAGCAGCGCGGGAGACGTGTACGTGGCTGACGCGAGCAACAACGCGATCCGATTGTGCGTCGTTCCGATGGCGCCGACGATCACCGCACAGCCACAAAGTCAGACAGTGACCGCCGGACAAGACGTCACGATCTCGGTCACGTCCACCGGGAAACCCCCTCCGACCTACCAATGGTTTTTTGGCGGCGTCATGATCAACGGCGCCACCAGCAGCACGTTTACCCTGAACAGCGTGCAAACGACGAGCGCGGGCAATTACACAGTCACGGTAACCAATAGCTCCGGCACGGTGACCAGCAGTCAGGCGGCGCTGACCATCAATCCCGCCGGCGGCGGGTCGTCCGGCGGTGGCGGCAGCTCTGGTGACGGTGGCGGCGGCGGCGCGCCCAGCTGGTGGTGCTGTGGCCTCCTCGTGCTGCTGGCCGCGGTCCGCCGCACCTTCCGCCGGTAGCGACAGTCTTCCCCGCTCGCGAATTGGATTCGCCCGGATCCTCGTCATCCAAGCCCGGCCCGAATGCGTGCGCTGACATCCGGCCGGCAGGAAGAAGCGATCGCCTGCCGGCACAAGATAATGCGTGTCACCCCGCTCTCGCCGTCAACCACTTGACGCCGAGCGTCGCGACGAAGCAGCCCATGGCGACGAGCACGATCGTCGCACCGGTGGCCGTGTTCGCGTAGAAGGAGGCGATCAGGCCGACGATGCCACAGAACAGCGAGAGGCCGACGGCGATGAAAACATATTGACGGGCATCCTGCGCGATGTTGCGGGCGGCCGCGGCGGGAAGCACGAGCAGGGAATTGATGATCAGGATGCCGACCCAGCCGAGATTCATGGTGACGACCAGGGCGATCGCCGCGCAGAAGAACAGCTGCGGCCACCACGCGCTGCGGCCCCGGCTGCGGGCGAGCGACTCGTTCAGACCGATCAGCAGGATGCGATTGTAGCCCAGCAGCAAACCGCCGCCGACCAGGAGACTCGTGACCAGGAGCTGGCCGATCTCCCGGGGCGTGATGCTCAGGAGGTCGCCGATCAGGTAGGAGCTGAACCGGTTGAAACTGCCGCCGCGCGAGAGCAACACCACGCCGAGGGCGAGGCTGAAGCACATGCTGAGGGAAATCACCGTGTCCATCGTGGACTGCGTGAACCGCTGCAAGGCGAGGATGCCCACGCCCAGCAGCAGGGCAAAGCCGACAAGCGCCCACAACGGGTCGGCCATTCCGAGGAGGACCCCCAAACCCAGTCCGGCCAGCGAGGCATGCCCGATGGCATCGGAAAAAAACGCCATCCGGTTGTTGACCACCAGCGTCCCGATCAGGGCAAACAGCGGCGCGACGATGATCACCGCCAGGAGGGCGTTGCGCATGAACTCAAACTGCGCCCATTCGAAGGGCAGCCGGGAAATGACCGTGTGCAGCAGGTTCATGGGCGGCTGATCTCCAGCGGAGCGAGGTCGAGACCAAATGTCCGGCGCAGTTCGCGGTTGGCGATGACCTCCGCGGGGCGGCCCAGGCACACGATCCGGCGATTCAGGAACACGATGCGGTCGGATATCGTCGTCACTCCCGCCAGATCGTGCGACACCATGAGGATCGACAGATCAAAGCGCCGCCGCAAATCCGATACGGTGCGGTAAAACAGCTCCCGGCCCGCGACGTCGACGCCGGACACCGGCTCGTCCAGGAGCAGGAGATTCGGCACGGGAGTCAGGGACAGCGCGAGCAGCACGCGCTGCAATTCGCCGCCGGAAAGCTGCCCGAGCCGGCGGTCGACCAGGTGCTCCGCCTCGACATACCGCAAGGATTCCAGCGCCGCGCGGCGAAGGCGCCGCGAATACCGCAGGGCCACCGGCCAGCGGGAAGCGGCCATCGCGAACAGATCGTGGACATTCACCGGGGAAAAGCGGTCGAACTCGAGCTGCTGCGGCAGGTAGCCGATCACCGGCGCATCTTCGCGGCCATGGCCGGCCACCGGCAGAAAATGAATGGTTCCACCATGGCGTACCTCCCCCAGCAGCGCCTTGAGCAGCGTGGATTTCCCGGCGCCGTTGGGCCCGACGAGCGTGGTGAGTTCACCGCAGTGCAGGTGCAGCGTGATGTTCTCCAACACCCGCTGGTGGCCCAGGGTCACTTCCAGATTCTCGATCTGGGTGCAGCACTCGCCGCAACCGTGAGGAGCCAAACCGACGTGGTGCTGGGGGAGGTCTTCCATGCGATTCGGGCCGGCCGGGGTTCAGTCCGAGAGCGCCTTGGCGAGCACCGCCACATTCCGCTCCATCGTCTCGCAATACGAACGCCGGGCTTTCGCGGGATCGCGGTCTCCGGTCACGGCCGGATCGAGCAGGCTGACCGCGACGCCGGTTTCCCGCCGGATGATCTCGGCGCTCTTCGCCGGATATTGCGGCTCGGCAAAGATCGCGCGGGTCCCGCTCCGTTTCACCAGGTTGATGATCTGCGCCAGCTCGCGCGCACTCGGCGCGGAACCGGGCTCGCGTTCGATGACGCCGACGATGTTCAACCGGAATTCGCGGGCAAAATACGGAAAGGCCTCGTGAAAGGTGATGATCTCGCGGTGCGGCAAATCATCGAGCGCGGCATGCATCCGGGAGCGCAGCCGCTCGAGCGTCGCGACGTAATCCGCCGCGTTTTTTTCGTAGACGTTCGCGCGACCGGGATCGGCGGCCGCCAGATCGCGGGCGATGTTCCGCGTCTCGGCGATCGCGCCACTGACACTCACCCAGACGTGCGGGTTGCCGTCGCCGGCCAGCTCGATCCCGGCGCTCGCCTCAATCACCTTGAGCCGCGGCACCTGCCGGACGGCCTTGTCGATGAACGTTTCCATCCCCGCGCCGTTGGCGACAAAAACGTCCGCCTGCGTGAGCGCGATCAGATCGCCGGGCGTGAGCTGATAGTCGTGCAGGCAGCCGACGGAGGGATTGGCGAGACACTCCACGGTCACACCCGGGGCGTCGCCCGCGACGTTCAGCGTGATCACATACATCGGGTAGAACGAGGTGAGAATCCGCCAGGGCCGGGCGGCGGCCGAGGCGGGTGCAGCCCCGCCCAGGCCCGCCAGCAGCAGCGCGGCCGACAGGAACCGGGTCCCCTCTCGCATGCGGCGGCGGGGCATTACGCTTTCCTCCGGCAATCCGCGCACCGGCCGTACAGGACGATCTCGTGCCCTTCGACCGCGAAACCCTTGGGAGCGAGCCCGCGGACACCGCGGACACAGCCCAGCAGATTGTACAAGCGCCGACAGTGCTGGCAGAAAAAGAAATGGTGGTGCTGCCGCGTCGTGGGTTCGTAGTGCGGAGAAGTTCCCGGAATCTCCACCAGCCGGACCTGCCCTTCCCCGACCAGCTGCTTGAGCGCCCGGTAGACGGTGGCGATCCCCAGCGCGGGAATCGCCTTCTTCCCGGCCTGGCAGATCTCCGCGGGGGTGAGCGGACGCTCGGCGCGCATGATCACGCCCGTCAATGTGAGCTTCTGCTGGGTCGCGTACGGCATCCCCCGACCCTTCACCCGATAATTATGATAAGCAAGTATCAATTCATCCGGCCCCTCGCCCCGCCCCACGCTTTTCGCGCGCTTTCGTGCTCGCCGACCGGCGCCCATCCCTTCAAACCTACTCGCCTCCGCTGTGGCGCACTTCTCATGAAACTGTTCGGCCCTTTGCTCCTGACAGGATTGTTTCTCGCCGGCTGCTCCACGCTTGAAACCCATGTTACGCCCAACGCCAACCTGGCCCGGTTCAAGCACATCTACGTCCAGCAAAACCTCAACGACAACCATGGGCTCGACGGGCTGATCGCGAAGGAACTGCAGTCCCGGGGCATCCAGGCCGAAAGCGGGCCCCTGACGCTCATGCCCAGGGACGTCAAGGTTTACCTCACCTATGACGACCACTGGGATTGGGATTTCAAAGATTACCTCATTTCGCTCGGCATGAGCGTGCGGGACGCCACGACGGACGGCCTTCTCGCCACTGCCAGCTACTTCCGACCGACTGCCTTCATGAAAACGCCGGGATTCATGGTCCAGACCGTTCTCGACGGACTGCTCAAACCGTCCGCCCGGTCAAACCCGCCGTCGCCGCCGGCCCCGGCAACCGGCGCCTCGGACAAGGAAAAGGGCCGCAGGCGGAATCAGGACTGACGACGGCGAGGTGGCGCGCTGCGGCCGGTTTCGGCAAGAGTCATCCTGAGCCGGACTCATGCAGGCGGGGCGCTTCTCAGCAGGGAACGCCGGCTGGGGGCCGACCTGCACTGCGCCGTTGCGTTGCAGCGGAGGGCGCGCTTGTCTCGGACCCTTTTCACCCGTGAAACCCGGTCTGCTTCGCACACTCGCGCTCGTCGCGAGCATCGTCCTGGGTGGACTCGTGCCCCAAGCCCACCGGGGCGCGTGGGCAATAAGATGGCTGGTCGTCGGCATGCTGTTCCTAGTGTTTTTGCAGACCCGGCTGTCGCGCGGATCGCTGCACCGCAGTCATGCCGTCCTGGTTGGAACGAACCTGGCGATGGGCTTCGCCGCGTGGGGATTCGGCTGGCTGGTGGGCGGGCGCGAGGTGGCGCTGGCGGCGTTTTTCGCCGGAATCACGCCCACGGCCACCGCTGCACCGGTGGTGGTCAGTTTCCTGCGGGGACGCGTCGACTACGTGATTGCCGCGTTTCTGGTCACCAACGTCCTGATCGCGGCGCTGTTGCCCGTCCTGCTGCCGCTCGTCCTCGGGCGGGCGACACCGGACATATTTGCCCAGGTGCTCGGAAGTGTGGGACTGGTCGTCTTCGTTCCCATGGGCGCGGCCTGGCTGCTGCGGGCAATTCATCCGCCAGCGGCCGACTGGCCGCAGCCTCTCCGCAATCTCTCGTTCGGCATGTGGGTGCTGGCATTGTTTCTCATCACGGCCAACGCCGCCTATTTCCTGCATTCCCACCCGGAACTGCCGGTCGCGTTGCTCGTCAAAATCGCGGCGGCGACGGCGCTGGTGTGTGCCGCGAATTTTGCGCTCGGATGGGCGATCGGCGGCCGCCAGTTCCGTCGCGAGGCGAGCCAGTCTCTGGGGCAGAAAAACACCACGTTGACCATCTACCTCGCTCTGACTTACGCCAACCCGCTGGTCGCCCTCGGTCCCACCTGCTATGTCATCTGGCACAACCTCTGGAATTCCTGGCAACTCCACCGGGTCGCCGTCACGAGCCGGGCGGAGCGTTGAGTCGGACCACCGGGCGGGCGGGCAGCGAACATGCTTTTCGTGGGATTCCGGGCCGGAAAAGCGCCTCGCCCGCCGGATCCGCGGCGGGATTTGCGGCCGTAGCCCGGGCCACCAGACTTGCCCGCGGTTTTTTCTCGCCCTTTGCGCCTCTAACTGCAAAGTTTAATGGAATTGCTAAAGTTGAAGCTAACCTCTTGATTGGCTGGATTGGACAGGCATTCCGGCTTGTGATCTGACCCTTCCAACCGCGCACGCTCGTGACCTACCCCTCCACTCCTTCTTCGTCCAAAGCTGTGCAGAAACTTGTCGTCATCGATGATGAGGCGCCGATGCTCGATATCATCTCGACCACGCTGCGAGCACGAGATTACGAGGTCACCACGTTCACCGAACCGCTGAAGGCGCTGGAGTGGCTGAAAAGCATCAAGTGGGACGTGGATCTCGTGATCACGGACATCATCATGCCGGGGAAGGATGGCTTGGCGCTCGCGCGGCTCCTCCGGGCCAAGGCTGGACCGATCGCCATCCTGCTCATCAGCGCGCGCCTGTCGGACGAAGGACTCTGGGGTGAGGACCTGCAGGAGCTTCCCTTCCTCGCCAAGCCCTTTACCACGACAGAACTGGTTGAAGCTGTGGAGAAGGCGATCGATCGCTTTCCCCGTCAGTCGCCAAGGCTATAAGGAGGCCGCACTATGGCCATGGATCTGCAGCTGCTGTTCACCGCCGAGAGACTTCAATTAAATCCTCACCTCTCGAAAGGAGAGGACTCGAACGGGAGGTTTACCCTCAAGACTCTGGACACGGGCGGTTATCTGACAATCGACCGGCTGCAACTGGGTGCGTTGCTCGCTTTCAGCAAGCCAACCACCGTACCGGAAGCGCTGCGGACCCTGATCGTCGAGCGGAAATGTCCCGCTTTGCGCGACTTTTATGAGTTGGTGCTGAAGGCCCAGCGAAGCGGAGCGCTGCAAACCGGACCGAGTCCGGTGATGCCGCAACTTCCGCTGATGTGGAAGTTCGGCCTGCATGCCAAGGTGGCACGGTTGCTGGGAGTGGGGGCGGTTCTTCTCGGCCTTCTCGCGCTGGGCGTTCTTCCGCCAAGTCTGCCCGAGGGAACCGTCTTCCAGATCGTGACGGCATTCCTTGTCGGCTATGTCACGTCCGCCCTCGCAATCAGCTTGGGCAATGTTCTCGGCGTCGCGACCTTGCACGCCGCGGGTGGCGACGGCTATCACCCGCGCATTGGCTGGCCCTGGCTGTTTCCGCATTTTAGCATCAGTTTGCGAGACTCCCTTCTGGCCCGGAGTTCTGCGCGGATGGCCATTCAGCTGGTGAAACTGGCGCCGCTCGGCCTGCTCGTGACGCTCCTGTGTCTTTTCTGGCATCAGTCGGCTCTGGTGCCGGCGGTCATTTTCGCCATCATGATCCGACCGTGTTTTGGCGGCGCCATCAGCAAGGCGATTCGCGCGAGTCTCGGCAAACCGGTGCTTGATACCAGCCGTTATCTGCTCTTCCCCGCCAATAGGAGTTGGGGCGGTCTGCAACACTGGGCCCGGATGCATATTGACCCCCCGGTGATTGCCGCGCGGTTGATCTGGGCGTTTCTGTGGATTGCCGGCGTGACCTTGTCGGTGATCCGCGGCGCAGGTCTTGACCCGTCCGAGGTGTTCCTTGACTGGCATTTCTGGATGATTTTCGCCTTGGTCCTTGCGGTGGCCGTCGTCCTTCCGGCCGGCGTGATCGCCTTCGCTTCAATGATGGAGAGCGCGCGACGGCCGCTCAAGGCGGCAAGAAGGTACTGGCGAAACCAGCAGCAGCGAAAACAAGCCGTTGACCAGCCGGTCACCATGAAGACGATCTCGAGCATTCTCGTGGTGTCTCCGCTCTGCCAGCGCATGCAGATCGACCGGCGTCGGACGCTCGAGGACAAGCTGACGGTGGTGACCTTCCGACAGGGTGCGCTTCTGTCCGATTTCAGCCAGCCGGCGGCTGATATCCATCTTATCGTGAGCGGCGCGGTCGACGTGTACCGGCGCACCTTGAAAGGGCGCCCGCAAAAGGCCTGGCAGGCAATCGAAGGTGACCTCGTTGGCGCCGAGGAGTTGGTCGAGCCGCATCCGCTCGGCTGGAGGATGGTGGCACGCAGTCCGGTGATCGCCTTGCGCATGCCGCGCGACATCTTTCAGCAGGAGATCATGGACCGGCTCGGCGCCGCGACCGTTCTGGCGCTCACGCACCACGTGCCGTTCCTCCGGCAGAATCAGTTGTGCCAGCACTGGCATCCCCAGGCGATCAACCGCTTTGCCACGATCACCCGGATCGTGACGTTTCCTCCCGGGGGTTACGTGCTATCCGAAGATCATGACAGCCAGGGGCTGTTCTTTGTCTACGAAGGGGAGGCCTTGGTTGAACGCCACAAGCGGCGCCTGTCGCGCCTGCGCGTCGGAGGATTCATCGGTGAAATCGGTCTGCTGCAAAACAGCGCTGCGACGTCCAGTGTCGTGGCCGACGGCCCCCTCACCTGCTTGACCATCGACAAGAGCTATTTCTTCCGCTTTTTGACGCAGAATTACGAGGTGGCATTGGAAGTTGAGCGGCTGAGTTCGCAGCGGTTGGGACGGCCCGTCTTCCCCCTCCGGCCCGATTCCTTCGAGTTGTACTGAGGCGAATCCAAACCCAACCTCGGGCGCATCAGCAGCGACGGATTCCCGGGCGACGGTGATCGGCCGAAATGAAACTTCGCGTCCCGGGTCGCGTCTGTAGGCAGTGGTGCCGCATGCCATTCATCAAACCTGCCCGGCCCCCCCGGTCCGGTCCTTAAGATGAGCAAGAGGTCCTTTCACTTCGTTACCTTTGCGGGAGGGTGTCTTGCCGCGCTCCTGCTCTGGCTTTGGCTGACATTGCGGAGCGGTGACAAAAACCACGGTTCGACCGGGGAGCTGCCGGCAGCCGCGGCAGAGCCCCATCCGGGTCCGGCAGGTCCGACGGTCGCAGGGACGGCGCCGGGGACCGTGCCGTACCGGGATCTGCTCCGCCGGCCGGTGTTGCCGCACCTGCAGGAGATGCTCGAAAAAAAGGGCGCCCGGCCGCATGAAGCGGTGCTGATTTTCTCGAACGCCGATGCCTACCGAAGGTTCCTCGCCCGCGCGCATCAATCGGGGCTCACCGTGATCGGCCAACTGGATGGTCTCCTGGCGATCCGGATCCGCTACGATTCCCTGGCCGGACTTCAGGCCGATATGCTGGCCAACCCGTCCGACTACGCTGATGTCAGCGCGAATTTCTACGTCAACATTCCGGAAGCGCCGGCGAAAGAGGATCGTCCGGCGGTCAATCTCGTTCCGCTCGGCAATAATTTGCTGACGTTCCTCGGGGTGAATGGCGATCCCGGTCAATGGGGCCGCGGCGTCACCATCGCGGTTCTTGATAGTGGCGTCGCGGCGGACCGCACGTTCGGGACGGGACGCGTCCGTGTTTTGGACATTGGTCTGGGCGCCACGCCCGGCACGGGATCGGAGGATGGACATGGAACCGCGGTGGCCGCGCTGGCGGCAGGCATGGCGGCAGACGCGCCGGGTGTCGCCCCAGCCGCGAATATCCTCAGCATCCGGGTGACCGATGCCAATGCGCAGAGCGATGTTTTCACACTCTCGCAGGCCATCCTTGCCGCGGTTGATTCCGGGGCGCAAATCATCAACATCAGCCTGGGCGGCTACGACACCACCAGCCTGCTCGACAACGCGATCACCTACGCGAGTCAGCGGGGCGTAGTCGTCGTCGCATCGGCCGGCAATGATCAGGCGGCCCAGCTGACCTGGCCGGCCGCCGATCCCCGGGTGGTTTCCGTCGGTGCCGTCGACGCCCTCGGCCAGCAGGTGACATTCTCCAACTCCGGCTCCCAACTGCAGTTGACCGCGCCGGGTTACGGGGTTCAGACCGCGTGGCTGGACGGCCAGCGGGTGGATTTTGACGGCACGTCGGCGAGTGCTCCCATCGTGGCCGGAGCCATCGCCGCCTTGGTGTCCACGAATCCCGGCATGACGGCGATGCAGGCGTGGCAGGTGCTCCAACAATACGCCAGCGACGGAGGAGCTCCCGGACCCGATTCCGATTACGGCAACGGCGTTCTCAACCTGGGGTGGGCCATGAACCGCAACGATCCGACGCGAATCGACACGGCGGTTTCAAGCCATTATTATGACGCGGCCTCGGGGCAGATGGAATTCGTGGTCCAGAACCGCAGCGGTCAGTCGATCGCCGGGATGATCCTGAATGTCGACACGGGCGCCAACACGGCGGCGTATTCCATCCCGCTGCTCACGCCCGGCGGCTCCTACGTCGTCAGGATGCCGATTGATCCCGGCCAGCTCGCGGCGGCCGGCACCATGGTTTTTCGCACGCAACTGAATAACCCCGCTGGCATCGTCGACCAAGTTCCGGCCAACAACCGGCGGACGAGTTCGCTGACCGCCCCGGCGAAGTGAGGCAATCGCAGCCGCCACGGTGTTCGCAACCCAAGTTCCTCGACACCAAACGCGCGGCAAT
>DASRKV010000067.1:0-3234 GCA_035648795.1 Opitutaceae bacterium | reverse complement strand
TCCTCCTGGCCGGTACCGCGCTCCTGGCGCGGGCCGCCGACAAGATTGTCGTCACCGTCACCCATGATCTCGACCTTGCCCGTCCGGCCGAGGTCATCGCCGTGCCGTTCAGCGAAATCCAGCGCCTTCTGCCGGGCGTGCTGTTCGACCATCTGCTCGTCAAGGAGGCGTCCGGCACCGTGATCCCGTCGCAGGGCACGAATTTCGAGCCGGCGGAACACCGTGATCAGTCTGGGAATCTCGTGTTTCAGCACGACTTTGCCGCCCGGGAGAAAACGGCCACCTTCACGATCGAAAAAACCGCCGCGCCGGTGCCGCCGTATCCATCGATGGTTTTCGCCCGCTCCGTGCCCGAGCGCTTGGACGATTTCGCCTGGGAAAACGACCGCATCGCCCACCGCATCTATGGTCCGGGATTGGACACGCCGGCGGCGGGCGCCGACCGGATGATCAGCAGCGGAGTGGATGTCTGGTGCAAGCGGGTCCGCTACCTCGTCGTCGACCGCTGGTATCTCAAAGGAAATTACCACACGGACACGGGAGACGGCCTGGATATGTATGAGGTCGGCACGACACGCGGCTGCGGCGGCGTCGGCGTGTGGGATGGAACGCGGCTGTTCTGCTCCCGGAACTGGAAGACCTGGAAGGTGCTCGCGAACGGCCCGATCCGGGCCGTGTTCGAGCTGACGTACGAGCCTTGGGACGCCGGCAACGGGGTCAGGATTGCCGAGACGAAGCGCTTTACCGTGGATGCCGGCCACAATCTCGATGCGATCGAAAGCACCTTTGATTTCGTTCCGCCGGCGGGCGCGGGAGGCGAAGTGACCATCGGCATCGGACTCACGAGCCATCCGAAGGAGGCGACCGCTGTGCCAGCGCAGGACGACAAGGGCGCCTGGATCGGACTTTGGGAGAACTACGAGAATCCGATGTCCGGCAACCTCGGCACCGGGGTGATCCTGGCGTCGGCGGCAAAATTCGCCGGCTTCGTCGGGACGTCCGGCGAGCGTCTCATCCTCGCCAAGGTGAAGCCGGGCGAGACGCTCCGCTATTCCGCGGGCGCCGGCTGGAAGCAAAGCGGTGATTTCGCTTCGAAGGACGATTGGAACGCCTATCTCGCCGCCTGGGCGAAGCGCCTCGCATCGCCGATCCGGATCGCCAAGATCGAGGCACAGTAAATCAATTTCTCGATGAAACTGCATTATTTTCCCAGTCCTGCCGAGGCGAACACGCTCGGCACCGAGGCGTTGCGGGAGCAATTCTTGATCACCGGACTAGCGCAGCCCGGTCAGGTCACCGCCCATTATACCGACCTCGACCGCATGAACGTCGGCCTGGCGGTGCCGACCTCGGCCGCGCTCGCCTTGCCCGACGCCAGGGAAACGGGCACGAGTTTCTTCCTCGAGCGGCGCGAAATCGGCATTCTGAACATCGGCGCCCCGGGTGCGGTGCGCGTCGGCGCTGAACGCTTTGCGCTCAATTCGCTGGATTGCCTGTACATCGGTCTCGGTGAACGCGAAGTCTCGTTCGAGAATGGAGCGGCCGGACAGGCGCAGTTCTATTTCATCAGCACGCCGGCGCATGCGAAACATCCGACGAGGCGGGCGACGCGGGCCGAGGCGGAAGTTGAGGAACTGGGAGAGGCGCCGCTCTGCAACCGCCGCCGCATTTGCCGCTACATTCACCAGAAGGGCATCCCGAGCTGCCAGTTGGTGATGGGGTTCACCGAATTCGAACCCGGCAGCGTCTGGAACACGATGCCGCCGCATACGCACAGCCGTCGTACCGAGATCTACTTGTACTTCGACTTGGGAAACCAGATCGTCGTCCACCTCATGGGCCAGCCGCAGGCGACGCGGCATCTCATCGTGCGCGACCGCGAGGTCGTCCTGTCACCCGCCTGGTCGATTCATGCGGGCGCCGGCACGGGGAGCTACCGTTTCTGCTGGGCGATGGGAGGCGACAACCAGGTGTTCCATGACATGGATCCGGTCCCGCTGGCGGATTTGCGCTGATGCCGCCGACTTTTTGCCGGACGACGGCAATTCACTCCTACGCCGACCGCACCTGGCGTTGAACCGGGGCAAATTTCCCAAACCCAATGAGCTCGATTCTCGATCTTTTCAGACTCGACGGCAAGGTGGCCCTCGTCACGGGAGCGACGCGCGGTCTTGGCCAGGGCATGGCCCTCGCTCTCGCTGAAGCCGGCGCGGATATTGTGGCGGTCGGTCTTCACCCAGCCGACGACACGGTGAAGCAGGTGCGAGCCCTCGGCCGCAAAGCCGTGGCCGTCGCCGCCGATCTCGGGGACCGCAGCGCCATTCCTACGGTGATCGCGGAGTCGAAGAAGCACTTCGAACGCCTGGACATTCTGGTCAACTGCGCCGGCATCATCCGCCGGGCTGAGTTTCTCGAATTCTCCGCCCGGGACTGGGACGACGTGATGCGGGTCAATATCGATGCCGTCTTCTTCCTGAGCCAGTGCTTCGCGCGCGACGTCGTCGCCCGGGGCGCCAAGGGCAAGATCATCAACATCGCATCGATGCTTTCCTTCCAGGGGGGCATCCGGGTCCCGTCCTACACTGCGTCGAAAAGCGCGCTGCAGGGTCTGACCCGCCTGATGGCGAACGAACTTGCCGCCCAAGGGATCAATACCAACGCCATTGCGCCCGGGTACATGGCCACGGACAACACCGCTGTCCTGCGGGCCGACCCGAAGCGTGCCAGCGCGATTCTCGAGCGCATTCCCGCCGGCCGTTGGGGGACGCCCGATGATCTGAAAGGGGCCGTGGTGTTCCTCGCCTCGGGCGCCTCCGACTACGTCAACGGCTGCACGCTCGCCGTCGACGGCGGCTGGCTGGCGCGATAGCCTGCTTCCGCCCGCGGGTCAGGTGAACTCGCGGGCCTGATCGGGACGGCCGCTGCTGGCGTGCAGTTCTCCGACTGCACTTTTGCCGGTGTGCGGTTCGCTGAAGTGTTGCAATGCGCCGGCTCCATCTCGTTCAATCACGCCGCCCTCGAACCGGCCGCCACCGCGTCGCGTTTCCACCCCTTGTCTTGCCAGAAATTCTCCGCGCCGGATTTCTGGTGAGCGGAACTGGTCCGCGGCGCCGGGAAATTTCTATCCTGCTTTCGTAGCCAACCCCAGATCGCCAGCCGATGAGCCAGCTCGCCCAAATCAACGCGAAGATCGGCAAGTACAGGTGGACGATCTGTGCCTTGCTGTTCTTCGCC
>DASRKV010000066.1:0-4633 GCA_035648795.1 Opitutaceae bacterium | reverse complement strand
GCCTGTTTACGGCGGCATTGAACCTTGGCGCCGCGACGATAGCCTGGAAGACGACTCCCTCCGCATGAACCGACTTTCGTTCATTTGCCTCAAGCTTGTCCGCTGGACCGGCTGGCTGCTCCTGCCCGTGGTGCTGGCGTTTTTCGTCACCGGCTACGCCATCAGCGGTCGCTACGGCCTGAGCGTGCTCACCGACGAGCAGACGGCGCTCACGCTCCACAAACTCATGCACCTGCCGCTGGCGATTCTCGTCCTCGCGCATGTGTTGCCCTCAACTTATCTTGCCCTTCTTCGATGGGGATGGATCAAACAACGCCCCGCGTCCTGATAACCCGCCGCCGCGCCCTGGCGTGCGGTGCCGCGGGATTCGCCGGATTGAGCCTGCCCTGCGCCGGCTCCTGGGTCGACCGTCTGCTCAACCTCGGCGCCTCCGAGGCCCCGGCGGATGTCTTCAAGGGCGACGCCCCGGATGACGCGTTGTGGGAGCTGTGGCGGCAACGCGGCTGGGTCAAGGAGGCGTCGCACTACCTCAAGCTCGACCGCAACGTCCAATGCAAGGTCTGCCCGAACAACTGCCTGCTCGCGCCCGGCGACCGCAGCCATTGCCGCAACAAGGTCAACCGCGACGGCACGCTGTACACGATGGCCTACGGCGACCCCTGCACGTTCCACGTCGACCCGGTGGAGAAGAAGCCCCTGTTCCATTTTCTCCCGGGCAGCCCGACCTTTTCCCTCGCGACCTCCGGCTGCGTTTTCCGCTGCCTCAACTGCCAGAACTGGGAGATCTCCCAGAAAAAACCGGAGGAAACCAAGGATCCCCGCGGGCCGGCGCTGATCTTCCGCCCGCCTCTCCCCGCCACGCTCACCCTCGACGAGATGAGCCGCCTCAGCCTGTTTCCTGCCGACGCGGTCGCCGTCGCGGCGGCGCTGCGTTGTCCGTCCATCTCCTACACGTATTCCGAGCCGACCGCCTACTACGAATACGCCTACGACACCTGCAAACTGGCCCGCGAACACGGACTCAAGAACATCATCGTGACCTGCGGCTCAATCGAGGACCGGCCCCTCCGCGATCTGGCGCAGTTCGTGGACGCCGCCCACGTGGATCTCAAAGGGTTCAGCGACGACGTCTATCACCGGCTCAATTCCGGCAAACTGCAGCCGATCCTCGATACGCTCAAAACTTACCATGAGCTCGGGGTCTGGTTCGAGGTGATCAACCTCGTTGTCCCCACCTACACGGACGATCTGGAGATGATCAAGCGCATGTGCGGCTGGCTCGTGCAAAACCTCGGCCCCGACCGGCCGCTGCATTTCTCGCGCTTCAACCCCCTGTACAAGCTCGACCATCTGCCGCCCACGCCAGTCGAAATCCTGCTCCAGGCCCGCGACTTCGCCCGCGCCGCCGGCCTGCGCTACGTTTACCTCGGCAACGTGCGCGATGTCCCCGATGCGCAGACCACGTTCTGCCCGCACTGCCGGCGCGCCATCATCGAACGCGATGTGTTCTCGGTCACGCGGTTCGACCTCACCGGCGGCAAATGCAATTTTTGCGGCACATCCATCGCCGGCGTGTGGAGCCCTCCCTCAGCCGCGGTCGGATCATAGCCGCCGCGCCCGTCACCGCCGCAGACGGATATCAGCTGTCGTAGCGCGCGCGCAGCATCGCGGTGAACGCCATCACCTTGTTCTTGCGACGACGGCGCTCACACGGCTTCTCGTAGTAGCGCTTGGCCCGGACGTCCTTGATGATGTTTTCGCGGTCCAGCTTCTTCTTCAAACGGCGCAACGCACGATCCACCGGCTCGTTCTTGCGGATCTTGATTTCAATAGACATGTGTTAGGCGAAGGGTTCTGAGGAAAAACGGGTAAGTCTCCAGTTGCCGGTTACCCCGTCAATCCCTATTTTCCGGCTGTGTACATCGCCGATTGTCGCCGGTCCGAGGTGGCAGGGGCATCTTGGCCATGTCAATCCACGGGCGAGCCGCCCGTGCCACTTTCGGACGGCCCGTGAACTGCCGACAACCGACAGATGCGCCCAAATCCGGCGGATCGTCGCGCCAAACTCCTGCCTTGAACATTTTCCCGCGCGGTCTTGGCTGGCCCGACCGTGCCGTCCGCCGCCGCCGATTTCGTCCATCTTCACGTTCACACCGATTACAGCCTGCTCGATGGCGCCTGTCGCATCGACCGGCTGATGGACCGGACGGCGGCCCTCGGCATGAAGGCGCTCGCCCTCACGGATCACGGCAATCTTTTCGGCGCGATCGACTTCTACAACCAGGCGAAATCCCGCGGCATCAAGCCGCTGATCGGCTGCGAAATCTATCTCACGGAGGGCTCCCGGCTGGAGCGCACCGGCCGCAGCGAGGAAGGCAAATCCATCTTCCACCTGGGGCTGCTGGCGCGCAACCAGGCCGGCTACCAGAATCTCCTCAAGCTCGTGTCCGACGCCCATCTTCGTGGCTTCTACTATCGCCCCCGCGCGGACTTCGAAACGCTCGCCCGCTATTCCGAGGGTCTCATCGCCTTCACCGGCTGTCTGGCCGCACTCGTGCCGCAGCGCCTGCTTTTCGGCCGCTACGACGAAGCCCGCAAGGCGACCGCCCGCTTCGTCGACATCTACGGCCGGGAGAACTTCTTCGTCGAGATCCAGGACCATGGTCTTGCTCCACAACATCAGATTGTGCCCGACCTGCTCAAGCTGGCCCGCGAGTTCAACCTCCGGGTCGTCTGCACCAACGACGTCCATTACGTCCGCGCGGAGGACGCCGGCCCGCACGATACCCTGCTGTGCATCCAGACCGGAGCCAAGCTGGTCGACACCGACCGCATGCGTTTTGGCAGCAAAGAATTCTACCTGAAATCGCGGGAGGAAATGGAGCGCCTCTTTGCCGAGATCCCGGGGGCCGTCAGCAACACCCAGGCGGTGGCCGAGATGTGCGACCTGAAGATCCCGTTCCCCAAGGGCACCGAGCGCTATCCGCGTTACCCCCTGCCGCCGGAGATCAAGACCGACCTGCTCGGCTACCTGAAACAACTCTGCCTCGACGGGCTCCGCTGGCGCTACGGCGTCGATTTCGCGACCCGGGCCACCCTCCCGGGTTCGACCATCAAGCTCCCCAACCACCACACCGCGGAAGAGCTGTGCGAACGGTCCGAATATGAGCTCTCGATCATCGCGCAAACCGGCTACACCGACTATTTCCTCGTTGTCTGGGACTTCATCCACTGGGCCAAACAGCACGGGATTCCCGTCGGCCCCGGGCGCGGCTCCGGCGCCGGCAGCATCGTCGCCTACCTGCTGGGCATCACCAACCTCGATCCGCTCCGCTTCAAGCTCCTCTTCGAACGCTTTCTCAACCCCGAGCGCGTTTCGCCCCCCGATTTCGACATTGATTTCTGCATGCGGCGCCGCGGCGAAGTCATCGATTACGTGCGGACAAAATACGGCGCCGCCTGCGTGGCCAATATCATCACCTACGGCACGCTCGGCGCCAAGATGGTGCTCCGCGACGTCTCCCGCGTGCACAGCCTGCCTTACGCCGATGCCGACCGCCTGGCGAAGATGATCCCGGACGAACTCAACATCACGCTCGACGCCTCCATCGCGAAGTCCGCCGAGCTCCGGGCCGAGATCGAGCACAACCCGGTGGCCAAAGAGATCGTCGACGAGGCCCGCGTCCTGGAAGGCATGGTGCGCAACACGGGCAAACATGCCGCCGGTATCATCATAACCGATACGCCGCTCGAGGAGTATGTGCCGCTCACCCTCCAGGAAGGCGACGTCACCGTGCAGTACGACATGAACGCGGTGTCCAAGCTCGGCCTGCTCAAGATGGATTTCCTCGGCCTCAAGACCCTCACCGTCATCGCCGACGCCGTGGAGAACGTCCGCCGCACCGCGGACCCCTCGTTTGACCTCGAACAGATCCCGCTCGACGACGGGAAGACCTTCGCCCTGCTCAACTCCGGCCGCACCACCGCCGTGTTCCAGCTTGAATCCAGCGGCATGCAGGCGCTGTGCCGCCAGTTGCAGGTCTCCACGATCGACGAGATCATCGCGCTGATCGCGCTCTACCGCCCCGGCCCGATGGAGTGGATTCCCGACTACATCCGCGGTAAGAAGGATCCCGCCACCGTCAAGTTCCCGCATCCGCTCCTCGAGGATGTGTGTCACGAGACCTACGGGGTGATGGTCTACCAGGAGCAGGTCATGGAAGCCGCCAAGGTCATCGCCGGCTACACGCTGGGTGGCGCCGACATGCTGCGTCGCGCCATGGGCAAGAAAGACCCCGTCGCCATGGCCCAGGAACGCGGCAAATTCGTGTCCGGGGCGAAGCAGCTCCACAACCTCGATGAGGCGGTGGCCGACGCCATCTTTGACATCCTCAACAAATTCGCCGGCTACGGATTCAACAAGTCGCACTCGGCGGCCTACGCGATTCTCAGCTACCAGACCGGCTACCTGAAGGCCAACTACCCGGTGCAGTTCATGGCCGCGGTCCTCAGTTCCGAACTGGGCAACGCCGAGAAGGTCTCGCACTTCATCGACGAGGCGATCGCCATGGGCATCCCGGTCCTCGGCCCCGACGTGAACGAATCCCGCGAAATGTTCACGCCGGTGGTTCAG
>DASRKV010000065.1:0-3496 GCA_035648795.1 Opitutaceae bacterium | reverse complement strand
CATTGCCGCCTGGTCAGTGACCGGCAGGGTTGGATGAAGCCGGCATAGCCAGGCATAGGCGTCTTGATCGCGGCCGAGCCTGCGCAAGAGCTCGGCGTATATCCGCGCGGCATAATACGGCGCATCCGGCAACTCTGCCGCATGCCGATAGCATTCGGCCGCCAGCACCAAATCCCGACGGCGATAGAGTTGAATGTTGCCCATCTCGACCCAGATGGCCGCACAGTCCGGATGACAATCACCGGCCGCCGCCAGAAACCGTAGTCCGGCACCTGCCTGCTCTTCCACAATCCGCCTTCGCACTTCGGCGGGCATCCTCGCCGACCCCGGGGAGGAAAGCCTCCATTCGGCAATATCGTAGGCGATGATTCGGGCTCCATTGATCCAGAAATGCGTCGGGCGATCGTCCACAATGGTGACCAGGCGGATCAACGTTTCGGTCCGCGGCAGGTCGCGGGCCGCCCAGGCGACATAGACCTTCAGCCACAGCCCGTCGGCCGCCAGAGCGCGCAGTCCTCCGGGAATCGCCGCGTTCAGCCAATGCGCGGTGGCCAGCCGCGGCTGGTATGTCTCGACGGCCTCCCGGTGCATCGTCGCCGCCTTCCCCACGAAGTCCCGCAGCGGCTGCAGCACGGCGCCGGCAGAGGCCAGCCCGGCCAAAACGACTGCGACAGCCATGACCCTAGAGTTCACGATGGCGAAAACAGAAAACCGCCAGCGCGACGAACAGGCTCACGTAGGCCGCCGAGTAGAGCATGATTCCCCCGAGGTAGCCGGCCGAAAGGGCGCCGCCGCCCGCCACCCCGTCGGCGACATCGTAAAGCTCGAAGTCGGGAACCATCAATCCGACCAGGCCAGCGACGTCCCTGGCCCACTCCGGCCCGGCGACCCGCAGTGAGTCCCACGCCAAAGACCGCAGGCTGCAGACGACCAGTGCGGCGAAGCCTGAGGTGACGGCAAGCAGACTGCTCCGGGCATAGGATGACACCACCAGAGTCAGCGCGGCCAGCACGCTGCACCGAAGCCATTGCACAAGACCGCAGGCCATCACGGCGAGCGACGACACGCGTCCGGCCCCGGCGAACGCCCCCGCCAGCGAGTCCCCGGCTGTCGCTTCCTGCCATCGCAATAGTCCGACCAGGAGCCCCGTACCCGCTCCACAGAATGCCAGCAGCAGCACCAGGATCCCGCCCAACTTTCCCAAAACGAATTCCCCGCGCCGCACCGGCCTGGCCAGCACCGCCAGAACGGTTCTCCTTTCAATTTCGCCGGAAAACGACTCCGCCGCCGCCACGATCGCCACGACCGCACCGAAGAACGTCAAGGCACCGAAGCCCGCGTCGAGCAGGAACTTCGCCGGCGGCGCGCCAAGGCTGCAATTGCGAAACCACCACGCGCCGATGCCCAGGGCGGCCGCCAGCAGGGACACCAGCATGAAAAACCGCGCGCGCACGGACTCCCGGAATGTGTTCACCGCGATCACCGCCAGGCGGGTCGACGATGGCCCGGTCGCATTCATGGGAATCGCGCCTCGTCTGGCCGGGAATTGCGCACGGCCGCCAGGTACGCCTGTTCCAGCCCATTCCGCCGCGCCATGGGACCTGCCTGCAGCCGGGCTCCACGATCCGCCAGCCAGGCGCGCAGCGCGGATTGGTCCGCCTCCGGAAGCGCCATCACGACCAGGGTGTTCTCACGGTACGGTTGCGTGAGTTCCTTCACGGTCCCCGACGCCACGAGACGGCCGCGATTGAGAAACGCCACCCGGGTGCAGAGGTCCTCAATCTGCTCCAACTGGTGGGAACTCAGCAGGACGGTTCCGCCGCGGGCCCGGATGCGCCGGATGATTTCTCCGATCTCCATCGCGCCCTCCGGGTCAAGGTTGGCGGTCGGTTCATCGAGGATCACCAGCCGCGGATTCGCCACCAAAGCCTGCGCCAGTCCGATTCGTTGCTTCATCCCCCTGGAATAGGTGCCAACGCGCCGGCCCGCAGCGCCCGCCATGCCCACCAGCGCGATCGCGTCCCTGATGT
This sequence comes from Opitutaceae bacterium, assembly GCA_035648795.1. GTDB lineage: Bacteria > Verrucomicrobiota > Verrucomicrobiia > Opitutales > Opitutaceae > Fen-1467. Next base: position 1,466 of record DASRKV010000065.1, on the reverse strand, counting down.
GGTGTTCCCTCCCGGCGCCGGCCATTCCGGCAAGTGCCGCAAAAAAACGCACGAGTTCCGTCCCGGTCAGAAAAGGATAGAATTCCGGTGATTCCGGCAGATAGCCCGTTGCGGACCGCGCCGCGGCGCGATGACTCGGCTGCCCGAATACCCGGCAGACACCGGCCGTCGGCGCGAGCAGGCCGAGGATGATCTTCAACAGCGTGGTCTTGCCGGAGCCATTCGGTCCCAACAGTCCGACCACTTCACCTTCGGCGATGGCGAGGTTGATTCCCTGCAGGGCCGGGATCGGCGCTCCGGCCAGGCCGGGCAGGAAAACCTTGGTGATCCCCTCGAGTTCGACGGCATTCACGGGGCCCGTCAATGGATGGTGAAACCGCTGAACTCGGGCGCGCGCAGCCCGCCCGCCCTTTCCACGTGGCGCACGAGCCCGTGCATTCGTTCCTCGATTGCCGCCAGGAAAGCGTCCACTTCCGCTTGCTCGCCCTCGACTTCCACGCGTACCCGGCCATCCGCCAGATTCTCCGCGAACCCGGACACATCGTACCCCCGGGCCAGTTGCAGGGCCGTATAGCGGAAACCCACTCCCTGCACCCGTCCGGAGTAGTGGACGGTCTCGTGGCGTACTTGGCCGGCCGGTGACATGGCGACACCTTCGACCAGCCCGTTGGTTTCATCAATCAACAAAATTGCTCCGAATGTCGGTCCCACGGACTTCTGGGTTTTTCTTGCCTTTTGGGGCCGCTCGCGCCCAAATTCCGCCTTTCGGGCCGAAAAGCCCACCTTGCGATGAGTGACTTCGATTCCGAGAGTTTCCCCGAGAACGAGTGGGATGAATGCGGTGATCTGGTTTGGAACGAATTCGATTGGGAACGCTATCTCCGGGAACAAGACGATGTGTTGCATCGTTACCTTGGGTATTACGAACGGCTGAAGGGCCAACCCGAGCGCATCGACGAAGTCGCGCACCTGATGGGTTGGGATGCAGGGCAGCGGGGAACGGATGCGGCCGAAGGCGGCGAACGGCCGCAGGACGATCCGGCGGAGGCGCCCGGCCCCGGTGGAGCCGCGCCGATCGAGCCCTACACCCTGCACCGGAACCCGGTTTTCATCGCCACCAAGGCGATCTATTTGAGCCTGAAACGCAGTTGGGAACGGCTGGCGGTCGATGCGGCCAAAGTATCCCAACCGCTGGCGCTCACCGTGCAGACCAGCCTTTACCGGGGCGAGGAGCAGGCAGTGCTCGGAGTGCAGGCGCTTGATCTCGGCGACTACGCCATGGCCATCAGCCTGTTCAAGCGCTCTCTGGAGGAACTCAATCGGACGCTGGCCCTCGCCACCGGACCAACCGCCGCGGCGCCGCGGGCTTTTGCCGCCTGGCAGGATGACGCCCTTCCCCGCTTGTTTGATCTGCGCGAGATCTGGTTGCGGGTCATGAGCGAGTGCCGGGAAGAGCTCGGCCGGCG
>DASRKV010000064.1:0-2287 GCA_035648795.1 Opitutaceae bacterium | reverse complement strand
GATCCGCGCCGGGCCGGCGTAGGCTTTCGCCGGCGGCCGCGCAGCCGGCGAAAGCCTACGCCGGCCCGGCGCGGATCATCGTGCCAACGGTGCGTTCGTCCGCCCACGCGAACGAATCGCTGGAGTTGAAAGTCATCCTCGTGGGCGCGGAGGCGCCCCACGACGCGCTGCTCTGCTGGCGTCCGTTGGGCCGGGGCCATTTCCGCTGCGTGCCGTTGGACCAGATGGCGCGGCGGGTTTACCGCGCGACCCTGCCGGCGCTCACGGAGGCGCAGCCGGCCGTGGAATATTATGTGCAGGCGTCGTTCGGAACGGACCGACCCATCCGCTGGCCGGCCTCCGATCACGGGATCAACCAGACCCTTGTGCTCTTCGAGGCGCAATAGACCACCGCCTCATTCAAGGGGCTGTGTCCGCCACCGCGAAACGGACGACCACAACCGGCTCCGGCTCTGCGCCGGTCCAAAGCTCGAATTCTCCGGGCTCCACGACCTGTTTCATGTCCTGATTCCACAGGGCAAGCGCGGCGATGGGAATCTCGATGTGCACGGTCTTCGTTTCGCCCGGGGCCAGTGACAACCGGATGAAGCTCTTGAGCTCCCGCACCGGTCGGGTGACGCTCGCGATCAGATCGCGGACAAAAACCAGCACGACCTCGTCGCCCGCCCGCCCGCCGGTGTTGGTCACGGTCACGGCGGCGCGCACCCGGCCGTCCGGGGCGACGGTCCGGGGTCCTTCCAGGTGGAGATCGCGGTAGGCAAAGCGGGTGTAGCTCAAGCCATGCCCGAAGGAAAATGCGGGCGTGGCCCGCTCGTCGATGTAAGCCGATGTCGCCGTGGGCGGCCGCCGGTAGGAGATGGGAAACTGGCCGACGGTGCGGGAGAATGATACGGCCAGGCGGCCCGAGGGGTTGACGTCCCCGAACAGGATCTCGGCGATGGCCGGGCCGGCCTGCTCCCCGCAGAACCAGGCCTCGAGAATGGCGTCGGCCTGTTCCGCCAGATCCTCGAAGACGAGCGGCCGGCCGTTCTGCAGCACGAGGATCACCGGGACTCCGGCGGCGTGGAGCGCCTTGGCCAACCCGGCTTGCTCGCCGGGCAGCACGGGATTGGCGCGGTCCTTGTTCTCGCCGACGGTCTCCGCGTCCTCGCCGAGCGCCAGCACGACGGCGTCCGCCGTCTTCGCCAACCGCACGGCTGGCGCGAAATCGGTCTCGGGCTGGCCAAGCCGCAGGGTCAGGTTGGCGGGACCAAACAGGTGCCGGTATTCCACTCGCAGGCGGTAGGCGCGTCCGGCGGCGAGGACCACGGAGGCGGAGAACAGCGGCGTTCTCGTCTCCCATTTCTCGACGACCAACTGGTCATCCAGCCAGATTCGGAACCCGCCGTCACATTCGGCGCCGATCCATCCCGAAAAAGCGGCCGGCGGGCGCAGCACCCCCGACCAGCGCACGCTGAAGCTGTCGCTGGCGACGTTTTCCTCCGCCAGGCCGCCGGCGCGCCAATGCGCATCGATCAACGGCTCGACGCGCGTCCGGACCGGCTCGCCCTGCAGCGCCGGATTGTCGAAGTATTCGGCCTTCAACCCCGGCTGGGCGCCGTCCGGTTGAAACAGCATCGCGGCGGGCAGCACGCTTCCCTTGGAAATGACGTCGCAACCCTTTTCCCACACAATGTCGACGCCCGGGCCGGCGATCTGCTTCAGTCCCTCCAGCAGCGAGACTGCCCGGTCCGTTTCCGGCGAGTACCCGCCCAGCAGCGCCCGGTTCGCATCGGGGCCGATGACCGCCAGCCGTCGTAGCCGCTGACGGTCGAGCGGCAGGAGCCCGGACCGGTTTTGCAGGAGCACCACGGACTCCCGCGCCGCCTGCCGCGCCAGGCGACGATGGTCGGCCTGGAGCTGGTCGCCACGGGGATTGGTCTCATCGGCGAACGGCCGGTCGAACAGGCCGAGCGCGAATTTGACTCCCAGGATCCGCGCGCCCGCGTCGTCCAGCCGGGTGTGGCTCACGGCACCGGAGGCCAGGGCCGCCATCATGGCCCGCGCAAACACGGGATGTGGGTAATCGTAGAACTGCATGTCGATGCCGGCGGACACGGCCTCGGCCACGGCGGCCGTCGCATCCGCTGCCGTCCGGTGCCCGGTTTCGAGCATCGTGATGGCGCCCCAGTCCGATTGGACAAAGCCCTGGAATCCCAGCTCGGTCTTGAGCACACCCTGCAACAAGCGGCGGTTCTCGCTCATCGGGACGCCGTCCACTTCATCGTAAGCCGACATGATGCCCAGC
>DASRKV010000063.1:0-2772 GCA_035648795.1 Opitutaceae bacterium | reverse complement strand
CCATCACCTCAATATCGTCCATCGGGATGTTAACCCGAAGAACGTGATGCTCGCCTACGAAGGGGACGTGAAGCTGACGGACTTCGGCATCGCGAAGGCTTTCAAGCTCATGTACAATGAGGAGGGCAAGGTGATCCCGGGGAAGGACGAGTACTGTTCGCCCGAACAGGCGAGCTACGCAGTGACTGATGCGCGGGCCGATCTTTTCTCCCTCGGCATTGTGCTCTCCGAACTGCTCCTGAGCCGGAACATCTTTCGCGCGGAAGACCGGTTGCAATCGCGGAGAAATATCCTGTCCATCCCGATTCCGCGTTTTGCGGACCTGCGCGCCGACATCGACGAAAAACTGGAGGGCATCCTGCGCAAGATGCTCGAACGGGATCGCAACCGCCGCTACCAGTCCGCGTCGGAATTACTGACCGACCTGGAGTTGTACCTCTACAGCGACCGCTACGGACCCACGAACGAGAAGCTGGGCGTCTACCTGCGCGAACTGTTCGACCAGCCGGAACCCTCCTGCGCCGCGCTCACCTCGGAGCCCTCTCCCGTGATATGAAACCGGCTCCGCTCGTCCATTTTGATTCATGAACGGACCGGGTTTTCATCAAAACCTCAGCCAGCGCCAGACCCAGCAAATGGTGCTGGCGCCGCAGTTGCGGCAGTCGCTGAAAATTCTTCAGGTGGCCGCGTTGGATCTGCGTTCCGTCATCCAGGAGGAATTGCAGAACAATCCCACGCTCGAGGAATTGCCGATGGATGGCGTGAATCTGGACCAGAACGGCTCCGAGGCCCCGGACCAGGCCGCCTCTCCGGAGGGCGCGGAGTCCCGCGAGGAACTCGATTTCTCCAAGAGCTTCGATATCCTGACCAAGATCGACGACGACTGGCGCGATGACCAGGCGCAGGCCGGCAATGGCCAACCCTACACGTCCGAAGCCGCGGAGAAGCGCCAACATTTCTTCGACTCCCTCGTCAGCGAGACCTCGCTGCAGGAACACCTGATGCGGCAGGCCGAGCTGTCGGACTGCCCGCCGCAGGTTCTGAGCGCCATTCGCTACCTCGTCGGCAGCATCGACGACCGCGGTTTCCTCACCGCCACTCCCGCCGACATCGCCTTGATGTCCGGGCTGGCGCTGATGGACGTGCAAGCCGCGCTGAAATTGCTGAAGTCTTTCGATCCGCCCGGCATCGGGGCCCTGGACCTGAAGGACTGCCTGCTGTTCCAGCTCGAGGCCAAGGGCCGCGGCGGTTCCATCGCCGCCCGGATCGTGCGGGACCATTTTGAGCTGCTCACCCGCCGCCGGATTCCGGACCTCGCCCGCCGCCTCGGAGTTTCCGTCGAGGAAGTTCAGACGGCCATCGAGGAAATCGGCACCCTGGATCCTTCACCCGGCCGGCGCTTTGCGGACGACAACAACCGCGTCGTCGTGCCCGACGTCACCGTGGAGAAAGACAACGGCCAGTGGAAGATTCTCCTCAACAACGACTATATTCCCCGCCTCCGCATCAGCCAGACCTACCGGGAACTCATCGCCAAGGGCCAGTTGTCCAAGGACGAACGCGACTATCTGCGCGAACGCATGCGGTCGGGACGTTTTCTCATCAACTCGATCGAACAGCGCCAGCAGACGATCGAGCGCATCACCCGGGAGATCATCAAGGTGCAGGAGGAATTCTTCGAGCACGGGGTCGCGCGCTTGAAGCCGCTGACGATGACGCAGATCGCCGACGTCGTCGGCGTGCACGAGACCACCGTCAGCCGCGCCATCGCGAACAAGTACATCAAAACCCCGCACGGGGTGTTCGATATCAAATATTTCTTCACGCCCGGCTATCAGGCGCATGGCGGCGACGCGGTGTCCAACACCAGCGTCAAGGAGATGATCAACGATCTCATCGCCGGGGAGGATCGCGCCCACCCGCTGAGCGACCAGGAACTGGTGGCGCGGCTCGAGAACAAGGGCATCAACATTGCCCGCCGGACCGTCGCGAAATATCGCGAGGAACTCGGCCTCCTGCCCAGCAATCTCCGTCGGGAGTACAGCTAAGCAGGAGCCTGGCAATCGACGCGATTTTCACCCGCAGTTGCGCGAACCGTTCGGTGCGACGTTGTAGGGCGGGGTCAGGCGACCCCGCCCCACCCCTTCCGTCATCCCAGCGCGAGATCGGGCTGGATCGTGAGCCCAAAATGATCGTCGCGCGCGCAGCCCGCCGGATCGCACCAGGCCGCAAACGCGATCATCCCCGCGTTGTCCCCGGTATGCTGCGGCTGCGCGGCGTGAAACGCCACCCCCCTCTCCCGCGCCGTCTTTTCGAGGGCCGTCCGCAAACCGCGGTTGTTCGAAACGCCCCCGGACAATCCCAGGCTCGCGTAGCCACCGCGGTCGAGCGCCGCCGCCGTTTTCTTCACCAATGCGTCGATCACCGCCTGCTGGTAGCTCGCACACAGGTCGTCGAGCCGCGTGGCCACCTCCGCCGGACCCAGCTTTTCCACCAGGTACCGCAGACTGGTTTTCAAACCGGAAAAGCTGAAGGACAAGTCGCCGTTGGGCTGGATGCCCCGCGGAAAATCGTAGGCGTCGATCCGCCCCGCCGCCGCGTCATCCCGCGTCGAAGATTGCACCGCGATCCGCCGCCCGTGGTCGATGGCGAACAGCAGGGTGTTGCCGCCCGAAACGATCAACCCGAGATGCGGCAGCAACTCCGCCAGCCGCCGGTGAAATTCCGCGGGATTCTCCGCGTGCAAGGCAATGAAGGGCGACCAGGCGTGGC
>DASRKV010000062.1:0-10375 GCA_035648795.1 Opitutaceae bacterium | reverse complement strand
GTCTCGATCCGCCCGTAGCCCCCAAGCTCCGCCCCCGTTTCCCGCCAGAACGACTGGCTGCCCGACATGCAGAGCAGAAGACGATCCACGGTGACGGGCAGGGGACCCGCGACCAGCGCCTGCAGCGCCTCGCGGAGAACCGCCCGCGCGCGTTCCGGACCCACCACGCTCGGGTTGCAGCCTGGAGCCGTCTGGCATGCGGCGACGGCGCCGTGCGCGTCGAGCAAAACGCACTCGGTCTTGGTTCCACCGCCATCGACTCCGATGCGAAAGTTCATCGACGATTCACGGCCGCACGCGATTCAGGCCTCCCAGCGCCCGAAAATGCCGCAGGGGAGCACCTTGCCATCGGCGGCGACCGGCAGGCCGACTTCACCCCCCGTCACGCGTCCGCCCGCCTCGTGCATCAGCTCGGTGAGCAGATTCACCACGACCGTGGAGGCGAGCCGCGCCGTGTAGGCATTGAGGAGAAAAAAGAGCGGCCGCTCGGCCAGAACGCGACGGCATTCGCCCAGCAACTCCCAGAGATGGTCTTCGATTTTCCATAGTTCGCCGCCCCCGCCGCGGCCATAGGCAGGCGGATCCATGATGACGGCATCATAGTGCCGGCCGCGCTTGATTTCGCGGCGGACGAATTTCAGACAATCGTCAGCGATGTAGCGGACCGGCGCGGCGGCGAGTCCGGAGAGGGCGGCGTTCTCGCGGCACCATCGGACCATGCCTTCGGCCGCGTCGACATGGCAGACGCTCGCGCCCGCGGCGGCGGCGGCACAGGTGGCGGCGCCGGTGTAGCCAAAGAGATTGAGCACGCTCACCGGCCGGCCGGCCGCGCGGATTTTCTGAGCGCACCATTCCCAGTTGACCGCCTGTTCCGGGAACAAACCGGTGTGTTTGAAGGCGGTGGGACGGATTCGGAACGCAAGGCCGAGGGGCTCATAGCGGATACTCCAATGTTCCGGCAGCGGTCGCTTGAATTCCCAACGGCCGCCGCCGTCCGCGCTCCGGTGGTAAAAGCCGTCCCAGTTCTCCCACGGCGCGGCGGGCGGCTGACCATGCCGCGGCCAGAGGACCTGCGGATCGGGCCGCACCAGGACATAGGGACCCCAGCGCTCCTGTTTCAGGCCGTCGCCGCAATCGAGGAGCCGGTAGTCGATCCAACGGTCGGCGAGGATCATTTCGTTTCTTTCGGGTCCATCTCTCATCCCATTGAATGATGCGCCGTCAGGCTGATCGCTGGCGCGGGAATTGTCGAGGCGGCTTGGCAAAATGCACGCTCGCAAAGAAATCCTGAGAGCGGGATTGACATGGCGTGGGGCGAAGATTGGTTCGCGCAAAATGAAAGTCGCGCCTTACCGCTCCATCACGTTTTTCATCGCGGTGCTGACTTGGGCGGTGGCCGGCGTCCTGCGCGCCGATGTCATCGAGACCAAGGACGGCACCCATCTCGTGGGTCACATCACCAAGATCGCGGACGGCAAGGTCTATATCGACACCGAGTTTGCCGGGCCGATCGCCGTCATCCAGACGCACATCGTCCGCCTGGAGACCGACGGCCCGGTGGCGGTGCGCCTGCTCAACGGCCAGCGTTACGACGGCAAGCTGTCCGGGACGAACGGCACCGAACAGGTGGTGTTGGCGGCGGGCCCGGTGACTGCCAACATCCCCGAAATCGCCGCGTCCTGGGAAGCGGGCGCGCCGGATCCCGCGCTGGTGAAGCCGCATTACCACTGGAAGCTTGAGGCCGGGGTCGATGTCACCGGCAAGAGCGGCACGCACAATCAACTGGGTACCGCCTACGGCGTGACGGCCACGCTGGCGCGGCTGAAAGACACCCTCGTCCTGACCACGAACTACAATCGCCAGATCACCGACGGGCTGAAGTCCGCCGACCAGTTCAAAGCGGGCGCCGACTACACCGACAACTACTCCGACCGGAACTCCTGGTATGCGCGCGACGAAGGCGGATTTGACCGCATCAAGGATCTCAGCGAGTACGACACTGCCGCCGTCGGCTTGGGCTACGACTTCGTCAAACGAATCCGGCAAACGCTCACAGCCCGGGTTGGCGTGGCTTACCGTTATGAAGACTATAGCAGCCCGGACACCCCGAACATTCATTCCAGCGCCCTGGACCTCGGCCTGAACCATACGGTTCGATTCGACAATTCCCTGCTCACCACGCGGCTGGCCATCGTGCCGGCCTTTAACGATTTCGCGAACGTGCGCATCACGCACGAAACGGACTATGACATTCCGCTGGCCAATTCGGCCTGGAAAGTCCGTCTGGGGTTCTCCAACGACTATAGCAGCAAGCCGGGCGACGACGTAAAGAAGTTCGATACGACCTATTTCGGCCGGCTCATCGTGAGTTGGAAGTGATGCTGCCCGCAAGCCCTGCAGGATTCCGGCCAATTATCCGGCGCTCAGCCGTATCTAGGCAAATTGTAGGAGCGAGCTTGCCCGTTCGACTTAGCTCAGGGCCCCGAGCTTGTCGAGGGGGCTCACGATTCCAGGGAATGTCCGGTGCGGCCTTGTAGGGCGGGATCGCCCTCCTTCGCCAAGCCTTCGGAGGGCGATCCCACCCTACAGCCGACTGCTTCGTTCCTAAGCCATATCTATGCAATGAACCTCGCTCTCGCTCGTAGACAAGAACGCCGTCAGGTGATCGGTGTAGGAGCCTGCTTGCAGGCGATTCTCACCGCGGAATCGCGAGCAAGCTCGCTCCTACAATTTGCATAGCTAAAGGGCAACGCGGCCGGCGCGCGGCAAAGGCCCATCGCATTGTCATCAGGCATCGCAGGGCCAGATGCCCCCGCGACCATGCCCTCACGTGCCATACAGGCGGTCGCCGAAATCGCCGAGTCCCGGCAGGATGTATTTTCGCGCATTGAGTTCGCGGTCCAGCGCGGCGGTGAAGATCGGCACCGCGGGGTGGCGGTTCTCGACGAGCGCCACACCTTCGGGCGCCGCCACAATGCACACCAACGCGACGTCGGAGCCGCCAGCGGACTTCACGACATCGAGCGCCTGCGCCGCGGAGCCGCCCGTGGCCAGCATCGGATCGATGACGAGCACCCGCCGGCCCTCGAACGGCGGCAGCTTGCAGTAATACGAATGGGCAATGGCAGTGGCGTGGTCCCGTTCCAGACCCACGTAGCCGACGCTGACATCGGGAAAGAGACCGAGAAACGGCTCCACCATGCCGAGACCCGCGCGGAGGATGGGGACAATCGCGAGGGGTCGGGCGAGCACCCGGCTCCGGAGGGGCTCAAGCGGCGTGTCGATGGTCTTTTCCTCGGTCGCGAGATCGCGCGTGGCTTCAAGTGCGAGCAGCAGCGTGATCTGATGGCAAAGCGTGCGGAACAGCGCAGGCTTGGTCGTCTTGTCGCGCAGGTGCGTGAGCACATGGGCGGCGAGGGGATGCTGGATGATGGTCAACGCCATTTTAATCCTGGGTTTTCGAGTTTCGATTTTCGCTTGGAAGATCTGTGGCTTGCTGCGGGGTGGCACGGGCGTCCCGCCCGTGATCCGAAACAACTCCGCACATGGGCAACCACTCCGGACATGGGCAAGATGCCCATGCCACCGCGGAACGCAGCAGCTGGCTGCAGAGTGGCATGGGCGTCCCGCCCGTGATCCGGGAAAATCGAAAAACGCGCAAGAAGCTCATCGTGACTCAAACGACCGACAGCTCCGAAATGTGCGCGGACGGGCAGGAAAATCGTCAATCGTAAATCCAAAATCGGAAATCCTCAGAGCAGATCGTGATCGATTTTGCGCTCGAGGATATGCTCGAATTCCTTCCGCAACTTCTTTGACGGGCCGCGCAAGCCCGGCAGCAGGGCCAGCCAGGTATATACCTCGGCGCGCACGTACTTGGGCATGACCGGCTCCTCGCGCAGAACGCGATCGAGCGCGCGCACGGCGTGGGCGGCGATGACTTCGCAGACCGTCTGCGCGGCGGCCGAGCTGTGCTGGCCGGCGAGCAGGTGCATATCCACCAGCCGCAGCCGTCGCTGTTGGGCGAACTTCCGGTACAGGGCGAGGCTGTCGAGGAAGACCAGTTCCGTCCGCGGGTAGAAGCTGCACATGAGGTTCCACGAGCCGCCATGGCCGGTTCCCCGGGTGCGCGGGTCGCTGCGGAGCAGCACCGCCGGAATGTCGGCGAACTTCGCGAACAGGAATTCCGCCACGGTGCCGGCGTCCAGCTCGGAACCGTCGAAGTTGAAGAGGGCGAGATCGCACGCCGCCAGCGTCCGCAGGCTGCGGTCGCGCACCGGCTGGGCGGTGAGGCGGCGGTGCTCGATATTCTGCGGCAGGACGCATTGAAAGCGCCCGTGGGACTTGTCGAAAATCGCCTCGGCCAGATAGGCGTTGCCGATCAGGTCCTTCGCATTGAAGAGTTCGCCGGCGAAGTAGACCGCGTAGCTGGACTTCTTTTTCATCCGGGCTGGAGCCGAGTGTGCGACGCCGGTCCGGCCGCTCAATGTTTTTCGGCAGGAAGTGGCATGGGCATCTTGCGCATGAGGAATCTCCATTTTTCGGCTGAGCCGCGGGGCGGGACCTCCGTGCCCGCAGTTCGGCCGCTCGGGCAGGGGACCCGCGTCACCGCCGGTGAACACGAACCGAATTGCACTCTTTGGATTTCAGATTTCCCCGTCATGTGCATAATGCGTTGGGTTCCACTCCATCATGCCAACGATTCTGCTGCTCTTCTTCTCCAACATCTTCATGACTTTTGCCTGGTACGGGCACCTGAAATATCTTCACAGCCGGCCGCTGTGGGCGGTGGTGCTGATATCGTGGGGCATCGCATTTTTTGAGTACTGCCTCATGGTGCCGGCCAACCGGCTGGGTTACGGCACGTACTCCGGCTTCCAGTTGAAGGTCATCCAGGAGGTCATCACCCTGGTGGTGTTCAGCGTTTTCGCGATCCTGGTCTTGAAGGAGAAGCTGGCGTGGAATTACGTGGCGAGCTTCGCCTTCATCATGCTGGCCGTGGTGTTCGCCTTCGGTTTCAAAGGCACGCCGACGCCGCAATGAATTTATCCGGATGGATTCGACCCTTGGCTTTTTGGCCGAGATGAGGCGGATGAGCAGGGTCGTACAGACGAAGCCGGCAATCACAGAACCGTGTTGAGGGCCGGCGCTTGCCGCCGGGCCGCGGTAATGGTTCGCCGATCCACTTTCGCCGGGCCTACGGTGGACGGGCGAACGGCGACCCTATTCCCGACAGCGTCGCTCCGGCCTCGGCGGCGGGGTGATCCCATTTGTCGCTTGCTCAGAGCAATCGAAAACCGGCAATCTAAAATCGAAAATGAATACGTCGCCCGGGTGGCGGAATGGTAGACGCTGGGGACTTAAAATCCCCTGACTGTAAGGTCATGCGGGTTCGAGTCCCGCCCCGGGCACCACCCTCGGTGTGTGAAGAAATCCAAATGGGTATTCGCACCCAACCGGTGGCAACCGGCTTCTGGACGCCTTTGGTAACAAGAAGGACTACAGCGTGGCTTCAATCAATCCGTCGCCAAAGCGGGTGGCTGACTCCGCTACCCGTTCGACATCGCCTCGGTCCATTCCCAAATGCAGAGGCAAGGACAGCACTTCTGCACACGCCTTTTCGGTCACGGGGAGCGTGATCGCAGACATGTAGGCTGGTTGACGATAGACCGGAAGCGGATAAAGCGCGCTGCAAAACACGCCGGCTTGCTCGAGATGGAGCTTCAAAGCGTCGCGGTGCGGGGTCCGCACGACGAACTGATGCCAGGTATGTGTCCGGCCCGGTGCAACAACCGGTAACAGCAAAGGAGCCCTGGTAAGTTTATCGAGATAGATTGCCGCCAGCTTCGTCCGTTGCGTGTTTTCCGCGTCCAGCCGTCTCAGCCGCACGCGCAAGATGGCCGCCTGGAGTTCGTCGAGACGGCTGTTACGGCCGTGGATATCGCTCACATAGCGCGAGCGCCAGCCATATTGCCGGAGGAGGCGGACCTTCGCGAGAAGGGCCAAATCGAAGCCCGTTACCGCACCGGCATCGCCCAGTGCACCAAGATTTTTTGTCGGATAGAAACTGAACGCTGCCAGATCGCCCCAAGTCCCGGCTTTGCGTCCGCCAAGCAACGAACCGTGCGCCTGCGCACAGTCTTCCACCACCTTCAGACCGTGCTGTCGGGCGAGCTCCATGATCGCAGGCATGTCCGCCGTCTGGCCGTAAAGGTGGACCGGCACGACGGCCTTGATCGCTGCAGCGTCCGCGGCCTTCAACCGGGCCGCCAGCGCGTTCGAATCCATCAACATCGTCGCCGCTTCGATTTCCACAAACACTGGCTCGGCTCCTGTCGCAACGATGGCGGCCACTGTGGCGGTGGCCGTGTTGCCCACCGTGGCGACCTTGTCGCCCGGACTGATGCCGCACGCCCGCAAGGCGAGCTCAAGCGCATCTGTCCCGTTGGCAACGCCGACCGCGCCAGCGGTGCCGAGGTAGGCGGAGAACTCGGATTCAAAAGCGGTTAGTTCCGGGCCCAGGATATAGGTGCCGCTCAGCAACACGCGGCGGATCGCGGCGTCGATCTCGCTCGCGGCGGAAAGATAGCTCGCCTTCGGGTCGGCCGAAAGGATTCGCCGGGGTTGATTCACCTTAGAGGTAGTAGGGCAGCTCCCTGCGGAAAAACGCGACCGTCTTGCGCAGAGCCGTGGGGATGTTGGTGCGCGGTTTCCATCCCAGCGTCGCCGCAATGAGGCCGCAATCCGCGTAGAAATCGCCGATGTCGATCTGCTTCCTGTCTTCCGGGAAATTGCGCACCTTGTATTTGCCGCCGCCGGCCACCCGCACCAATTCGTCCGCCACTTCGAGCAGGCTCACCCGGCCGACTCCGCCAAGATTGAAGACCTGGCCAACAGCTTCGGTCTTGGCCGCCGCCAGCAGGAGCGCCTCGACCGCATCGTCGACGTAGGTGAAGTCACGCAATTGCTCGCCGCCCCAAACCTCGAACGGCGCGTTTTGGATGGCATGCTTGATCCAGACGCCCAAGAAAGTCTGCCGCGCATCCTTCACCCGCATTCGTGGGCCGATCGTATTCGTCAAGCGCAGCACCGTGCTGCGAATGCCATAGACCTGGCTGTAGAGCAGATGATATTCCTCGCCGGCAAGTTTGTTGATGCCGTTCACATCCACGGGACGCAGCGGGTGTTTCTCGTCCACCGGCAGGTAGTGGGGCTTCCCGTAGATTTGCCGCGTGCTGGCAAAGACGATGCGGATGCCGGGATTGTGCTGGCGACAGGCTTCAAGAATTGAAAGCTGGGAGCGGCAATTGATGTCCAGGTCTGTCTCTGGATCGCGCATCGAATCCAGGTGACTGGTCTGCCCCGCGAGGTTGAAGAGCCAGTCCTTCCCGCGCAAAAAAATTGGCAGGCTGTGCCGGTCGCGGACGTCGGAAATGTTGACGGTGACTTTCCGTTCAATGCCGGCGATGTTATGCGCATTCCCTCCGTATTCAGGGATAAGGCTGTCCACGAGGGTAACCTCGGCCCCGAGGCCAACCAAAGCACGGGCGAGGTTGGAACCGATGAAACCCAGGCCGCCAGTAATGATGACCTTCCGACCTTTGTAGGTTCGCCGGAAATACTCCTCTTGGTTCATAAAGTTCACAAAGGGCCAAACCGGAAGACAAAAGTCGATGTCGGGTTTCCTGGCCGGGCGCAAGGTTCAACCGCGGGCTCCGCCGGAGGAAGGGCTGAACCGAAGCGACTCAAGCCGGCGTCGACTGTTCTCGTTTGATCATCCGCGGACAGAAGGGGTCGAAGTTGTCCAGACCGACTACCGGGTGCCATTCCGCCAACCACCGGGTCCGTGAGGCGCCATCCGACGAAGCGGGCCGTGCTGGTAATCAGGATTCTCATTCAAACAAATCGTTGCGACAAGAAGCTCGGAGAGCACAGAAGGAGCCGGGCAGAGAGTCAACGCGGACGAGGGCGGCATGTACCGCCCTTGTCAACATCGTGGAGGGCGCCGCGCTGACCGCCGGGGTCGAACGATGAAGCACGGCAAGGATTACGCCAAACATGATGCCTCGAGTTTGGGCAACGCGACGGGTAAATCAACGGATTCGATCCGCGATAAAATGTTCGCCGCCCACCGGGATCGCGGGTTTCCGCGGCAGCGATTGCCAGCGCGGGGTGCCGGCGGCATTCAGGGGGAGGTGGTTTTGACCTTGCCCAGAACGGAATCTCTCATAGGTGTGAAACATCGCCTTATCGCATGATCTGTCACAGCTGCAACCGCATCAACCCCTGACCCGCCCGACGGGTGACTGGCTTGAAGATCGGATTTCTAGGCGGCAGTTTTGACCCGGTGCATTTCGGACACCTGCTGGCAGCGCAGGACGCCTACGAGCAGTACAAGCTCGACCGGCTGATCTTCGTGCCGGCGGCGCAGGCGCCGCTCAAGCCGAAGGAAATGCAGTCGAGCCCCGTGGACCGCCTCACGATGCTCCGCGCGGCCATCGAATGGGACAAGCGGTTCGAGATCTCCGACGTGGAGCTGCAACGCGGCGGCGTGAGTTACACCATCGACTCCGTGCGCCATTTTCGCGCGCTGTTTCCTGACGATCAGTTGTACTGGATCATTGGCGGCGACCAGTTGCCGAAGATGAATTTATGGAGGGACGCAGCGGAACTCGCCCGGCTCGTCGAGTTCATTTTCCTGGAGCGGCCCGGGCATCCGGCCAAGCAGACTCCTGATCTTCCCGGCCTTCGGCTCCACCGCTGCGACGGCCACTTGATTGAGATCAGCTCGAGCGAACTCCGCCATCGCGTGCGGCGGGGACTCTCCCTGCACTACTTCTGCCCGCAAAAAGTCATCTTCCATATCGAAGCCCGCAATCTGTACCGCAAATCCGCATGAAAAGAACCGCCTCCGCACCCCGGAAGATCGTCGACAAGTCGCTGCCATTGTTGCGGTTGATTGTCCGCTCGCTCGATGACAAGAAGGCGGAAGATCTGCGGGTGCTGGATGTCCGGGCGAAATCGTCGATCACCGACTACCTGGTGCTGGCCACCGGCACGTCCGAGCCGCATTTGCGAGCGCTGCGCGTCGAGTTGGAGAAGGCGCTCGATGGCGCGAAGGAGCCGATCGTCGGAATGGAAAGCGTACAAGGCAGCGGCTGGACGGTCTTCGATGCCTTTGACATCATGGTCCACCTGTTTACGGCGGAGAACCGGGCCAAATACCGGCTCGAGTTGCTTTGGAAGGATGCGGTCGAGGTGGCCGTAGCGGCGTTGCTGCCACCGGCAAAACCCAGGCGGATGAGAGCGTCGCCTGGTTCTGCGCGCGGCAAATGACACGACCGATCTCATTTTTTGGGAGAGTGCGGTATAGGATCTTGGAAATCCGGCGGCCAGCCACGGCGCAGAGGATTTCTCCAAGGCGGACAATCAGGCGAGGATTTTACAGATTTTTGATACGATTCTCGTTGCTGCACGGCTAGATCTGCAATAACATTGCAAATGCCATTCTACCTTGAGTGGCTCATATCATTATTCCATTGTTACGATTATCCCAGATCCTTCATGAACACGATTCGGTCGGGCAGGGGCTTCACCCTTGTCGAAATCATGATTGTCGTGGTCATTATCCGCCTCTTGGCCGCGATGGCCATTCCCGCGTTCCAGAAAGTCCGCGCAAATTCGCAGGATAAGGCGGTTCTTAACAACATGCGTCAACTCGGTGCTGCGGCTGATCAGTATTATTTGGAGGCCGGAACTTCCTCCGCGGCGATCACCTCGCTGGTCGGTCCGTCAAATTACGTCAAGGCTTTGAACACGGTGGCGAACGAGAGCTACCCGATAACCTTCTCGCAGGGCATAACGATCACGGTCACCGGCATTGGGGGTCAACGCACGCTGACGTTCGGGCAGTGAGAAATAAGTCGTGGCCATTCGAGTCAAACGCGGCGGTCTGGGAGTGAATCGATGTAAGACATTGGCCCACATTGTTGTCGATAAACATTTCTGGACGGGTCGTTTGGAGACTGAAGATAAACTCCACGTAGAGGAATTTACAGTCTTTTTAAAGCATTTCACTTGCAGATCCGAACGTTAATTAATGTACTTATGTCCGTCATCCCACCCATTGCGGGCTGGCGTGTATTATAGAACCACATCATCCGAGATTCCTCCAATGAATAAAACCATTCGTTCGGCAAAGGGCTTCACCCTTGTCGAAATCATGATTGTCGTGGTCATCATCGGCCTCCTGGCTGCGATGGCCATTCCCGCCTTCCAGAAGGTGCGTGCCAGTTCACAAGACAAGACGGTGATGAACAACATGCGCCAGCTCGGCGGGGCCGCTGACCAGTATTTCCTGGAATTCGGCACGTCC
>DASRKV010000061.1:0-27287 GCA_035648795.1 Opitutaceae bacterium | reverse complement strand
CGCCTCGCGCCAGAGGCCGCGATAGACGAGATCGTTCCACTCCGGGATGAGGTTGTGGATCGGGCAGCCCGCGGCCATGCCGCTGATGAGCGTGCCCGTATGGCAGAAAGGAACACCGCAATCCATGCAACGCGCGCCCTGATTGCGGAGTTTCTTTTCCTCCATGTGGTGGTGGAATTCCTTCCAGTCGCCCACGCGCGCCAGCGGCGGGCGATCCACGGGCAGTTCCCGCAGATATTCGATGAAGCCAGTTGGTTTGCCCATTGGTAGTTAAAGGCTGAAAGATGGAAGATCTGAACGGCTGAACGAATCCAAAGCTGAAAGACTGAAGGACTGAAAGGCTAAAGCCGGGCGCACAATCCAGCGGCCTGGCGGGCAGATCAACGAGGCGGACGATCCTGATAACATTCTCATTCAGCCTTTTCGCCTTTCAGTCCTTCAGTTCTTCTTTAGTTGCCACCGATGCGCGAGAGGTCGCGGGCATTCTCCTCGAAGGCGGCCATGATGGCCTGGTCGCCCGTCAGACCCTGTTCGTGGACGCGCTGGATGCAGGCCAGCATGCGTTGATAGTCCTTGGGAATGATCTTCACGAAGCGCGGCAGCATCTGCTCCCACGCCTCCAGGATCCGCCGGGCGCGGAGGCTCTTCGTGTAAGCGGCGTGTTTTTCCACCATTGCGCGGATCTCGGCGGCCTCCGCCGGGTCGTCGATCTTTCCCAGCGTGACCATCTGCAGGTTGACGTTGCGCGCGAACTCGCCCTTTTCATCGAGGACGTAGGCGAAACCACCGGACATGCCCGCCGCAAAATTGCGGCCGGTGGACCCGAGCACGACGACGCGACCGCCGGTCATGTACTCGCAGCCGTGGTCGCCCACGGATTCGACGACCGCATTGATGCCGCTGTTGCGAACGCAGAAACGTTCGCCCGTCATGCCGCCAATGTAGGCTTCGCCGCTGGTCGCTCCGTAGAAGGCCACGTTGCCGATGATGACGTTTTCTTCCGGAGCGAAGGTGCTGCCCGCCGGCGGATGGACGATGATTTTGCCGCCGGACAGCCCCTTGCCAATGTAGTCATTCGCGTCGCCTTCCAGGGTGAAGGTCATGCCCCGGGGAATGAACGCGCCGAAGCTCTGGCCGGCCGAGCCTTGAAAATGGAGCTGAATCGTGTCCTCGGGCAGGCCCGCGGCACCCCACTTCTTGGTGAGCTCGCTGCCGGTGATCGTGCCCACCACGCGGTTGGTATTTCTGATCGGCAGCCGCGCCACGACTTTCTCGCCGCGGTCGACGGCCGGTCGGCACAGATCGAGCAGCACGGTGAGGTCGAGCGATTTCTCGAGTCCATGCTCCTGCGGCACCCGGCAGAAACGTCCGACCTCCGGCCCCGCCTCGGGCTGATAGAGAATGTTGCTGAAGTCGAGGCCCTTGGCCTTCCAATGATCGATCGCCTTTCTTGGTTCGAGGCAATCGACGCGGCCGACCATCTCCTCGACGGAGCGGAAGCCCAGGCTGGCCATGATCTCGCGCATTTCCTCGGCGACGAAACGCATGAAATTGATGACGTCCTCCGGCTTGCCGGTGAATTTCGCGCGCAGTCGCGGATCCTGGGTGGCGACCCCCGTCGGACAGGTGTTGAGGTGGCAGACCCGCATCATGATGCAGCCCGACGCCACCAGCGGGGCGGTGGCAAAGCCGAACTCCTCGGCGCCCAGCAGCGTGGCGATGGCGACGTCGCGACCCGTCTTCAACTGGCCATCGGTCTCGACCGCGATCCGGTCGCGAAGATTGTTGAGCACCAGCGTCTGGTGGGTCTCCGCCAGACCGAGTTCCCACGGCAGGCCGGCATGCTTGATCGACGTCTGGGGAGAGGCGCCGGTGCCGCCATCGTGGCCGGAGATCAGCACCACGTCGGCGTGGGCCTTGGCGACACCCGCGGCCACGGTGCCCACGCCGACCTCGGCGACCAGCTTGACGCTGATCCGGGCGTCGCGGTTGGCATTCTTGAGATCGTGGATCAGTTCCGCGAGATCCTCGATCGAGTAGATGTCGTGGTGCGGCGGTGGCGAGATCAAGCCGACGCCGGCGGTCGTGAGCCGCGTCTTCGCGATCCAGGGATAAACTTTTGAGCCGGGAAGCTGCCCGCCCTCGCCCGGCTTGGCGCCCTGGGCCATCTTGATCTGGAGTTCGCGGGCGTTGACGAGGTATTCGCTCGTGACGCCGAAACGGGCCGAGGCCACCTGCTTGATGGCCGAATTGCGCGAATCGCCGTTGGGCAGCAACTGATAGCGCGCGGGGTCTTCGCCACCCTCGCCGGTGTTGCTCTTGCCGCCGATCCGGTTCATCGCGATGGCGAGCGTCTCGTGCGCCTCCTGGCTGATGGAGCCGTAGGACATCGCGCCGGTCTTGAACCGCTTCATGATGCTCTCGGCCGGCTCCACTTGCTCGAGCGGGATCGGGTTGCCGGGCTTGAACTCCAGCAGACCGCGCAGCGTGCAAAGGTTCTTGGCCTGGTTGTTCACCAGCTTCGCGTAATCCTTGAAGACGGCATAACTGCCGGTGCGCACCGCTTTCTGCAGCCGGTGAATGGTTTCCGGATTGAACAGGTGAAACTCGCCGTCGTCGCGCCACTGATACTGGCCGCCCACCGGGAGGACATGGCCGTCCACCTGCCGCTGGGGAAAGGCCTGGTGATGCCGGGCGAGAACCTCGTGGGCGATGACGTCGAGCCCGATTCCGCCCACGCGCGAAGAGGTCCAGGTGAAGTAGCCGTCCACGACATCCTGCCGGAGGCCGACCGCCTCGAAGACCTGCGCACCGCGATAGCTTTGGATGGACGAGATGCCCATCTTGGACATCACCTTGACCACGCCCTTCGACGCGGCCTTGACGATGTTCTTGCCGGCGGTCTTGTGGTCCACATTGGGCAGCAGACCGTCGCGGATCATCGCATCGACCGTTTCGAACGCGAGATAGGGATTGATGGCACTGCAACCGTAGCCGATCAGCAGCGAATAATGGTGGACTTCGCGCGCCTCGGCCGTCTCCAGCACCATGCTGACGCGGGTGCGGAGTCCCTCGCGGATCAGGTAGTGATGCAGCCCCGCGACCGCCAGGAGCGCGGGCACCGGCGCATAATCCTGGTTCACCCCGCGGTCGCTGAGGATGATGAGATTGATTTCCTCCTCTTCGATCATCCGGCGGGCCATGATGCACAATTCCTCCAGGGACTTGGCCAGGCCCTTCTCCCCGCGGGTCACCCGGAAGAGAATGGGCAGGATGCCGACCTTGAATCCCGGCAGGTCGAGGCCGCGCAGCTTGGCCAGTTGCTCGTTGGTGAGGATGGGCCATTCCACCTCCACCCGGCGGCAGGCCGACGGCTGTGGATTCAGGAGATTGCCCTCGGAGCCGAGACGCGTCTCCGCCGAAATGATCAGTTCCTCGCGGATGCAGTCGATCGGCGGGTTGGTGACCTGCGCGAAGAGCTGCTTGAAATAATCGTAGAGCAGCCGCGGCTTGTTCGACAGCACCGCCAGCGCCGCGTCGTTGCCCATCGAGCCGACGGCTTCAACGCCGTCGCGCGCCATCGGCGTAAGGATGATGCGCTCGTCCTCGAAGGTATAGCCGAAGGCAATCTGCCGTTGCAGCAGCGTCTTCTCGTCCGGTTCCGGCAGCGGCGGCGCCGCGGGCAGGGCGTCCAGGGCGACCAGGTGTTCATCGAGCCAGAGCCGGTAGGGGCGTTCGGCCGTGATCTTGCCCTTGATCTCCTCGTCGGAGACGATGCGGCCCTCCTCGGTGTCGATCAAAAACATGCGGCCGGGCTGCAGGCGGCCCTTTTGCGCCACCTGATCCGGGGGGACGTCGAGCACGCCGACCTCGGAAGCCATGATGACGCGGTCGTCCTTCGTCACGTAATAGCGCGACGGCCGGAGTCCGTTGCGGTCGAGCACCGCGCCAATCTTCTTGCCGTCGGTGAAGGCGATCGACGCCGGGCCGTCCCATGGCTCCATCAAGCAGGAATGATACTGGTAGAACGCCTTCCGGCCGTCCTCCATGCTCTCGTGCTTCGACCACGGCTCGGGGATCATCATCATCATCGCGTGCGGCAGCGAGCGGCCGGCCAGCACGAGCATTTCGAGCGTGTTGTCGAACATCGCCGAATCGCTGCCGTTCGGGTCGATGATCGGATGCACCTTCTTCATGTCGTCCCCGAAGAGATCCGACTCGAACAGCGCGCCGCGGGCGTGCATCCAATTGATGTTGCCGCGCAGCGTGTTGATCTCGCCGTTGTGCGCCAGGTAACGATACGGATGGGCGCGGTCCCAGCTCGGGAAGGTGTTGGTGCTGAAACGCGAGTGCACCAGCGCGAGCGCCGTTTCCATCGCCGGATCCTGCAAATCGGGAAAATACTCCGGCAGTTGCTCGGTGAGGAGCATGCCTTTGTAGATGATGGTCTTGTAGGACAGGCTGGACACGTACCAATACTCGCCGCCGTCGAGGCCCGAGGCGCGGATCTCGGTGTAGGCCCGCTTGCGGATGACGTAGAGCTTGCGCTCGAACGCCAGGTCGTCGCCCAAGTGTTTGCTGCGGCCGATGAAGATCTGGCGGATGAACGGCTCGCAGGAGCGGGCCGTGTCGCCGAGCGAGGAACTGTTGGTGGGCACGGTGCGCCACCCGAGGAAGGTCTGGCCTTCCGACTGCACGATCTGCTCAAAGCGCTCTTCCAGCCGCCGGCGATGGGTGGGATTGCGCGGCAGGAACACGAGTCCGCAGCCGTACTCCGCGGGACCCGGCAGAACGATCCGCGATTTCCGGCACGCCTCGACGAGAAACGCATGCGGCACCTGCAGGAGCACGCCGGCGCCGTCGCCCGTGTTGGCCTCGCTGCCGCTGGCGCCGCGGTGATCGAGATTCTTCAGCACCTGGATCGCCTGCTGCAAAATCTGGTGCGATCGCCGGCCCTTGATGTCGACGACGAAACCCACGCCGCAGGCAT
The DNA here is from genome assembly GCA_035648795.1 of Opitutaceae bacterium. Classification (GTDB taxonomy): domain Bacteria; phylum Verrucomicrobiota; class Verrucomicrobiia; order Opitutales; family Opitutaceae; genus Fen-1467. The sequence continues at coordinate 22,297 of DASRKV010000061.1, read as the reverse complement.
CGTGTTCGAACCAGGGATCGTAGAGGCCCTGCTTGGGCGGCAGCCCGGTCCGGGCTGGCCGGGGACCGGGAGTGCTGTCACTTCGATTGTTCATTTTTCGGATACCGTTGGGCGTTCGCCGTGGGGTCAATGGCAAACTGGATTCTGGGATCAGGGACCCGCCGCCGGCGTCCGGCGCCGGGCGGCACGCGGCCGGCGGGCGCGGGATTGCCGGGCGGGAGAGCAGGCAGGGAAATCATGGGTGCGCAAAAAAGGGCCGGTCGCGCAGTGCGAGCCGGCCCGGTGAAAACTGATGCGGTCTTGACTGGGTGGGCTCGTCAGAAGAATCGGATGGTTTTGGTTGCCATGGTCGCATTCTCCCCTTCGGCGCAGCCGACGTTGGCCGGCTCCTCGGGACGAGCGTCGTTGGGTTGCACGAGGTTGTTGGCGAGAAGGTAGTTCTCGACTTCCTCGCCGGAAACATCGGCGAGCATGATGCCGTCGATCTCGACGCAGGGGGAAAGGGGCTGGCCCGACCGGCGCACCATCTCGTCGTAGTTCGCGCGATCGCCGAACACATCGACGTCCTCGAACTCGAGGCCGTATTTGTGCATGATGGACCGGACGCCGCGGGACCAGCCGCAGTGTGGTTTCAGGTATGCCCTAATCTTCATGCGTAAGACAATGCCGCTAGGCAGAGGCGGCGCAACTTATAGGTGCGATTTTCCGGCAATCAAGCGAAAGGTTCGGCCTTTTTTGTCGCGGGCGCCGGTTGGGGCGCGCGTATCGGGCGCAATGCGGCGGAATTTTCCTAGCCGCGCACCGTGGTTTCGGCTAAACCCGCGCCGATGAAAGTTCTCGTGACCGGCGCGGCCGGGTTCATCGGCTTCCACGTCTGTCACCGGCTGGCCACTACGCAGGCATGCGCGGTGCTCGGCGTGGACAACCTGAACGCCTACGCCTCGATCGGGCTGAAACGGGCCCGGCTGGCCGAACTGGCCAAGCTGGACGCCTTCCGCTTCGTGCAGGCCGACTTTGCCGAGGCGGCGGCCTTCGCCGGCCTGCAGGAGAATTTCCGGCCGGACTACGTCGTGCATCTCGGCGCGCAGACCGGCGTGCGCTACAGCCTCGAAAACCCCGCCGCGTACGTGCACAGCAACCTCGTCGGTTTCGCCAGCGTGCTGGAGGCTGCGCGACGCCGCCCGCCGAAGCATCTGGTGTTTGCGTCGAGCAGTTCCGTCTATGGCGCCGAGGCGCGCGTGCCGTTTCGCGAGGACGATGACGCCGGGCGGCCGCTCTCGTTCTACGCCGCCACGAAGAAGGCCAACGAAGCGATGGCCTACAGCTACGCCCACACGCACGGCCTGAATCTCACCGGGCTGCGCTTCTTCACCGTCTATGGACCGTGGGGCCGGCCCGATATGACGCCGATGCTTTTCGCCCGCGCCATCCGCGACGGCACCCCGCTCCGGCTCTTCAATGAGGGCCGTTATCAACGCGATTTCACCTACGTGGACGACATCGTCGACGGCGTGCTCAAGGTGCTACTCTTTCCGTTCGCGGGCGCGTCCGGGGAGACGGCCGCCCCACGCTGGCGGATTTTCAACCTCGGGCATCAACAACCGGTGGAGATGCGGCGCTTCGTGCAGATGCTGGAGGCCCTGCTCGGCCGGCGGGCGAACGTGGAGTTGCTGCCGCCGCTTCCCACGGAAATGCCCGCGACCTGCGCCGACCTGGCGCGCATCCATGCGGCCGTCGGCTACGAGCCGAAAGTGACTCTGGAGGAAGGATTGCGGCGGTTCGTCGATTGGTTTCAGCACCACGACGAACCGGCGTGAGCGGCCGGATGATTCTTTTCGTTTGCGCCGCCGGGGGGTTTGCGGAACAACTTTCGCAGCTTCCGCGCCCGATCCGATCCTCGACCACCACGTCTGCCTCCTGAATTTTCCCAACGCCACCATGTCCACGCCCAGAGCAGCTTCCCCCGCCAAATCACCCGCTGACACCAAGCCCGGCGCCACGGCCGCCGAGCGCAACGCCGATCCCGCCCGCGCGCGGAACATCGAGCTCGCCGTGTCCGCGATCACCAAACAATTCGGCGAAGGCTCGATCATGCGTCTGGGCAGCGCGACGCGCATGATCGTCGACACCATTTCGACCGGCTCGCTCGCCATCGATCTGGCCCTGGGCGTGGGCGGACTGCCGCGCGGACGGATCATCGAGATCTTTGGGCCGGAATCGTCCGGCAAGACCACGTTCTGCTTGAGCGTGATTGCCGAGGCCCAGCGCCGCGGCGGGCTGGCGGCCTTCATTGACGTCGAGCATGCCCTCGACCCGAAATACGCCCGCATCGTGGGGGTGAAACTCGACGACCTCCTGGTTTCGCAGCCGGACAGCGGGGAGGACGCGCTCAACATCACCGAGGCGCTGATCCGTTCGAACTCGATCGATGTGATTATCATCGACTCGGTCGCGGCCCTCGTCTCGCGCGCCGAGCTCGACGGGCAGATGGGCGACGCCACCGTCGGTTCGCAGGCCCGCCTCATGAGCCAGGCGATGCGGCGCCTGACCTCGGTCGTCAGCCGGACCAAGTGCGTCTGCATCTTCACCAATCAAATCCGGGAAAAGATCGGGGTGATGTTTGGCAACCCGGAGACGACGCCCGGCGGCCGCGCCTTGAAGTTTTTCTCCTCGCTCCGGCTGGACATCCGCCGCAAGGACCAGCTCAAGACCCCCGACGGGAGGGTCGTCGGCAACCGCACCAAGATCAAGGTGGTGAAAAACAAGGTCGCGCCGCCGTTCACCGAATGCGAATTCGACATCATGTACGACGAGGGCATCTCCCAGAGCGGCTCGCTGCTCGACCTGGGGGTCGAACACAAGATTCTGGAGAAGAAAGGGGCCTGGATCGCCTACAACGGGGAGCTGGTCGGCCAGGGACGCGAAGCGGCGAAGGATGCCCTCGCCAAGAACCCCGAACTCGCCGCCAAGATCAAGAGCGAGATCCTTGCCCACGTGAATGTCACGCCGGGCACGACCGTGGCGGCGGCGGCGCCGGCCGAATAGCGCTTTCGTTTTGCGTTCGGCGGCGGCGGCGTTTGCGTGGGCGGGATGGCGTATGCCGCCGATACCATTGCCGCCCTGGCCACGCCGGTGGGGACGTCCGCGCTGGCGCTTGTCCGCGCGAGCGGCCCGCGGTGCGCCGCCCTGGTCGCGGAGATTTTCGGCGGGACTCCCCTGCCCCGCCAGGCCGTCCGGGGCGACTATCGCGACCGGGCCGGCACGCTCGTGGATGACGTCGTCTATACCTTCTTCGCCGGACCCCACTCCTATTCGGGCGAGGATCTCCTGGAGATCAGCGCGCATGGCAACCCGTTCATCGCCCAGACCCTGCTGGAAGACCTCGGCGCGCGCGGGTGCCGGCCCGCCGAACCCGGCGAATTCACGAAGCGCGCGTTTCTCAACGGCCGGATGGACCTGAGCCAAGCCGAGGCGGTCGCAGACCTGATCGGGGCGCGCAGCGAGCGGGCGCTGGCGGCCGCCAACCTGCAGCTCCGCGGCGCCTTGGGCCGCCGGCTGCAGGAGCTGATCGCGCGGCTGGTCGACCTGCTCGCCCGCGTCGAGGCCTCCATCGATTTTCCGGACGAGGATCTGCCCCCGGACGACCGCGCGGCGCTCGCGGCCGGACTGGCGGACCTCGCGGCCGGCGTCGGCCGCCTCCGGGCCACGGATCGCTACGGCCAGGTGCTCCGCGAGGGCGTGAAGACCGTGATCCTCGGCGAACCCAACGCCGGCAAGAGCAGCCTGCTCAACCGCCTCCTCGGGCGCGAGCGCGCCCTCGTGAGCGCCGAACCCGGCACCACCCGCGACTACCTGGAGGAGCCGGTCGCGCTCGGCCCGCATTGTATCAGGCTTATTGATACGGCCGGCCTGAGCCCGTCCCCTACCCCGCTGGAGCGCCGCGGCATGGCCCAGACCCTCGCGCGCGCCACCGAGGCGGATCTCCTCCTGCTCGTGCTCGACGCCACGCGCCCGGCGCCGCGCCTGCCGCCGGAAGTCCAGGCGCGGCTGGCGCCGGCGACGACCCTGGTGGTGGTCAACAAGATCGACCTGGTTTCGTCCGCCGCCGGCCCTGCCCCGCCGCCCGGGTTGCCGGTGGTCCGGGTTTCCGCGCTGACGGGAGCAGGCGTGGACGAGCTCGGGGCGGCGATCGTCCGGCACGCCGAATCGTTTCGGCAGGACCAGGGGGAAGAACTCGTGGCGATCAACGCGCGTCACGCCATGGCGTTGCGTGACGCGACGACGCATCTCCGCGCCGCGATGGAGAAACTTTCGGGCGAGGCTCCGGCCGAGTTGCTGGCGAGCGATCTGCGAGGCGTGCTGCAGGCGTTCGGGGAAATCGCCGGCCGGATCGACAACGACGTGGTCCTGGATCGTATCTTTGCAAACTTCTGTATTGGAAAGTGATCACCCTTCTGACCTTATTCCCGGCGCGTTTCGGCAGGCATAATTTTTCTTAAGACTTTGTTATACAACAAGATACCGTTTGACGTAATTATTTGCGGTGCCGGCCACGCCGGCGTCGAGGCGGCGCTTGCGGCGGCGCGGATGGGGGCCTCTACCCTGCTCCTGACCGGAAATATCGACACGATTGCCCAGATGAGCTGTAATCCGGCGATCGGCGGCCAAGCCAAGGGCCAGATCGTGCGGGAAATCGATGCCCTGGGCGGCGAAATGGCGATTAATACTGACGTCACGGCCATCCAATTTCGCTTGTTGAACGAATCGAAGGGGCCGGCGGTCCAATCACCCCGGGCGCAATGCGACAAGAAAGCCTACCAGTTTCGATTGAAACACACCTTGGAGCTCCAGAAGAACCTCCAGCTCTTTCAGGCGACCGTGACGGGGCTGGTCATGCAGGATGGCAAGGTCGTCGGTTGCCGTACCAATCTCGATGTGGAGTTTTCCGGCCGGACGCTGGTGATCACCACGGGAACGTTCCTTCGTGGCTTGATGCATATCGGGCAAAACAAGAACGAAGGCGGGCGTTTGGGAGATTTCAGCGCCAAGACCCTTTCGGGGAGCTTGCTTGAGGCGGGGATCGAGCTGAACCGCTTAAAGACCGGGACGCCGCCGCGATTACTCGGGAGGAGCATCGATTTTTCGAAGATGGAGGAGCAGAAGGGCGACGCCGTTCCGACGCTCTTCGCCTTTCACGACACCCGCGACCCCGAGGATTTGTTCCACGTGGAACAATCTAGCGAACGTCGCATCGGTTGGCCGCCCGGAACCGAACAGGTATCCTGTTGGATCACATACACGTCCGACGTAACCAGGGAGATTGTTCATCGCAACTTGCACCGGTCTGCCATGTATAGCGGCGAGATCAAGGGAGTAGGGCCCCGGTATTGCCCGAGCATCGAGGACAAATTCGTCCGCTTCGCCGACAAGCCGCGTCACATTCTTTTCCTCGAGCCGGAAGGACGGAATACGAACGAGTATTACGTCAACGGGCTGTCGACGAGTCTGCCGTTTGACGTCCAATTGGAGATGGTCCACAGCGTTCCAGGTCTGGAGGAGGCGATATTGTTGCGGCCGGCTTACGCGGTGGAATACGATTTTGCGCCGCCGACCCAGCTCTTTCCATCGCTTGAGTCAAAGAAATTGGAGAATCTCTTTCTCGCGGGTCAGATCAATGGAACGTCCGGTTATGAAGAAGCCGCTGGCCAGGGTCTGGTCGCGGGCGTCAACGCGGTCCAGAAGGTGAGGGGAGAAGCGCCGCTCCTTATCGGCCGGGACGAGGGCTACATCGGAGTCATGATTGACGACCTGGTCACGAAGGGAACCGCCGAGCCGTACCGGATGTTCACCAGCCGGGCGGAATACCGCCTACTTTTCAATCATGGTAGTGCCGAGCTTAGGATGCTGGAGCACTCTAACTGTTTGAAGTTATTGTCTATAAACAGATTACAACAAATAGGTCTCAAAAAACAGCGGATCGAGGCCTGGGCGTCAAAGCTGGACTCAGTTGGCGACGAACATTCCCGTTGGGGCGATCGATTGAGGCGGGGCGCGGCGCCTGCCTCGTTGCCCGAAGAATTCCTCGCGGAGTCGAAATCGGTCCAGGATGAGGTGCTCTATCGCATCATGTATCGTGGCTACCTTGAGCGCGAACTCCGGCAGATCGAGAAGCTGCGCGACGTGGAACGGGTCCGGATCCCGGTTGGGGTCGATTATCTGGCCATTCCGGGCCTCCGCCGGGAAAGTGCCCTCAAGCTTGGCCAGATCCGCCCATATACGCTGGGCCAGGCAAGCCGGATCAGCGGCGTGAATCCCGCGGACATCAGCATCCTCCTGATTCTGATCCAGGCCGGGCGGATCCCCGCCCGCGCTCCGGCCGCGGTGCTCCCGCCGACCCCGCCGGGCGCGTAACATCGGACTGTTTCCGCTGTAACAATTAGGTTACGATCTGAAATTCACTAGCCAACCAACCTCCGCCATTTATGCTGGCGCACATGTCCGAACAGAAGGCGAAGAAGATTCTGATCGTTGACGACGAACCGGACGTTGCCGATCTGGTCGCCTACCACCTCAAAGCCAAGGGCTACGAGGTGGCGACCGAGAACAATCCCACGGTGAGCATTGCCACGGCTCGTTCGTTTCTGCCCGACCTCGTCATTCTCGATATCATGATGCCCGACTTGAATGGCATTCAGGTCTGTCGGATCCTGCGCGCGGATCCGCGCCTCGCGCACGTGCCGATCATTTTTCTGACGGCCAAGGCGGAAGAAAGTGATCGGATCTCCGGATTCGAAACCGGTTGCGATGATTATATTTGCAAGCCATTTAGCACCAAGGAATTAGTCCTTAGAGTCCAATCAATTTTCCGCCGTGCCGCCACCGTCGCGGCACCGGACGTCAAACGCCTTCAGGTGGGCCAGGTGCTTCTCGACACCGAGCGGCACGAAGTAACCGTCCACGGCCGGCCGATCGAGCTCACGGCGACCGAGTTCAAATTGCTCCGGTTGTTGATGGAGCGGCGGGGTAGGGTGCAGACCCGCGAACACCTGCTGATCAACGTCTGGAATTACGAGACCGAAATCGAGACGCGCACGGTGGACACGCATATCCGTCGCCTGAGGGAAAAACTCGGCATGGAAGCTGACTGGATTGAAACCATCCGTGGTGTCGGCTATCGGATGGCGGATCGCAAAGCCGAAGCATGCTCTATCTGATCATTGCGGCGCTCGCCCTCGGTCTGGTCATCGCCCTGCGGAGGCTTCAGCAGAACCGGCAGGTCCTCCGCCGCCTCGATCAAGCCATCCGGGAACGCAAGGCGCTCCAGGGCGACCCCGGGCCGGCCGCCGAATCCGCCGATCGCTGGAGCCGACTGCGCTCCGCGACCAACGAGCTCATCGCGGAGGCCCGACAACTGCGGCAGGCCAGTTCGAGCCAGATCAGCCAGCTCGAAGCCACGCTTGGCAGCCTGCAGGAGGGCGTGCTCCTCGTCGACGCGGAGAACCGCATCCTGCTCGCCAACCACGCCCTCCAGGCGATTTTTCCCCGTGCGAAGAACATCCTGCACCAGCGGCTCGAGCTCGTCCTGCATAGCGTGGCGTTTCTCCGCTATGTCGACGCGGTGCGCGCCGGCCTGGCCGCTCCCCAATACGAAATCGAGTTTGTCGAAGGCGATCGGTCGATTTGGATCGAGGTGACCGGCACGCTGGTCACGCCGCTCGATGGCAACGCCGGGGCATGGGCGCTATTTGTCCTCCACGACATCACCAAGCAGAAGAGGTTGGAAGCCATCCGGAAGGATTTTGTCGCCAATGTCTCCCACGAACTGCGTACTCCGCTCAGCATCATCAAAGGTTACATCGAAACCTTGGTGGACGGCCATCGCGACATGCCGCTCGACGATCGCGACCGTTTTCTGCACACGATCCAACGGCATACCGAGCGGCTCCATTCGCTGCTCGAAGATCTGCTGGCGCTTTCGCGGCTGGAGTCGGTCAACCCCGGACTGCACCGGGAATCCACGCCGCTGGCGGATCTTTTGGGCAGCTTGATCGAAGATTTCCGCGGGCGTTCCGCCGCGCGCGAGCATCAGATTTCGCTGGCGGTCGATCCGGCGATCGGGCTTGTGCTCCTCGATCCGCTCAAAATCACCCAGGTCTGCGACAACCTTCTCGATAACGCCCTCAAGTACACCGCGCGTGGATCGCGGATCGAAGTAAATGCGAGGCTCAAGGAGGGGGAGACCGAAGTGTGCGTCCGGGACAACGGGCCAGGCATACCCGCCGCGGACCTTCCCCATATCTTCGAGCGGTTTTATCGGGTCGACAAGGGGCGCTCCCGCGAGAAAGGCGGCACCGGCCTTGGCCTGAGCATCGTGAAACATATCGTCCAGCTCCATGGCGGGCGGGTCTGGGTTGAGAGCGAGCCCGGCCAGGGCACGGCCTTCTATTTTACCCTGCCACAGCGGAACGGCCAGGAAAAGGAGCGAAAGACGGAAGAGCTGAACGCGGAAAGCTGAACGCGGAAAAGCGGCGCCGCCGGTGTCCGGCGCGGTTTCGAACGAGCGCGGCAGATCGGCGGCGAGGAATTGAATGTAGGGCGGGATCGCCCTCCTTCGCCAAGCCTTCGGAGGGCAGGCCGGATCCCGCCGTTGCACCAGACGAGGCGGGGTACGGCGACCGCGCCCTACCGCGCCGCGTCGGACGGGTCGCGGATCTGCAGCCGGCCCGGTTTTCAGCCTTGAGTCTTTCGGCATTCAGTCCTTCAGCCTTCCCCGTCGATGCCCCGCGAAATCTTTGAAGCCATCCAGGCCGAACGCCGTGCCGAGTTGCGTTCGGCGCTCGCCGCCATCCTGCCCGCCCGCGAGCCGTACCTGATCCTCGAAATCGGCTGCGGCAACGGACATTTTCTGACGGCCTACGCCGCCGCGCATCCGGAACAGTTGTGCGTCGGGATCGATCTCCGGTTGGAACGCATCGGGAAGGGCCTCCACAAACGCGATCGTGCCGGCCTCTCGAACCTGCATTTTCTCCGCTGCGACGCCTGCAATTTTCTCCGGGAGCTGCCGGCCGGCGTGACGCTCACGGACATCTACATGTTGTTCCCGGACCCATGGCCCAAAAAGCGCCATCACAAGAACCGTCTGCTCCAGGCGGAGTTTTTGGACGAACTCGCCGCCCGGGCAGGGCAGGGGAGTCGCTTCTTTTTCCGCACCGACTACAAGCCCTACTACGATGAAGCGCTGGAAATCGTTGCGGCCCATCCCTTGTGGCACCCCCAGCCGGCGGGTCCGTTTCCTTTCGAACACCCGACGATTTTCCAGGCGCGGGCCGCAACCTTCCACTCGCTGGGCGCGATGCGTGCGGCCCCCATAAGTAGTTCTGGTTAACGCAGGGCAGCACACCAGCTTATGCCACGCGTCCAATTAATGCTTCTTCAGTTTCGGGGGTTGACGCCGATTAGAGCGTCGAGCTATCAGATAGCCCTTTTATTTCCATCCCTCACGGTCCGCGTCCGATGTTACAGGTTAGAAAACTGACGTTGTTCATCTCCATCCTTGCCTCCGGTCTTCCCGCCTCGGCCAGCGAAGCCGGAGTGTCCGAGAAAGCTGAGGCGTTGTTTCACCTTGGGCCTCTGCCCTTTACCAACAGTATGCTGACGAGCTGGGGCGTCACGTTGATCCTGGTCTTTTTCATCCGCTGGCTGGTGGGCAAACCGCAGATCATTCCCGCGCGCGGTCAGGCGGTGGTGGAGGGACTCCTCTCAGGCATGCGCGATCTGTTCGAGCCGATCGTCGGCAAGAAAGCCATGCCGGCGGCTTTTCCACTGCTCATCTGCTTCTTTGTCTTTATTCTGTTACACAATTGGAGCGGCTTGTTTCCGTTCGTCGGCACCATGGGTTGGACCGAGATCGATCAGGCGACCGGCCAGCAGGTCGGCTTTATTCCCTGGCTCCGCCCGCACACCTCGGATCTCAACGGCACGATCGCCCTCGCTCTGACGTCGTTTGTCGCCTGGTTTGTCATTGTGATGCGTTACGCCGGCCCCAAGGTATTGTTGTTCGACCTCTTCGGCAACAAGGCCGACCGGAAGGATATTCCCGCGGTGTTGTATTGGGCCCTTTGGCCGGTGTTCCTCGCCGTGGGAGTCATCGAGGTCATTTCCATCCTCATCCGCCCGATCACCCTCTCCGTTCGTCTTTTCGGCAATGTGTACGGCGGCGAGGACCTGCTGCACAACACGTCGTTCATCCCCGTATTCTACTTTCTGGAGATCCTGGTCGGCCTGGTGCAGGCCTTCGTCTTCACGTTGCTGACCTCGGTCTACATCGGTCTGATCTGCAACCACGGCGATGACCACGGTGAGGAATCCGACCGCCACACCCCGATTGACGCCGAAGAGGCCGTGCCTGGAACTCCCTCCCACTGACTTTCCCGGCCGGGAGCATGTCCCATCAAAACGTGCACGGCCGAGAGAACGAACAACCACCAACTCAACTCCTATCCTCCCATGACAGGTAATATCGCCCAAGGTATGGCCCTCTTTGCCGCCGCGCTCGGCGTCGGCCTCATCGGCTATCACGCCGTCGAGGCTGTCGGCCGAAATCCCGGCGCTTCGGGCAAGATCCTCGTCCAGTCGATCCTCGCGCTCGCGCTCGCCGAAGGTATCGGCGTGCTGGCGCTGGTGTTACTCAAGTAAGCAACGCTTCCCTCGCGCCGCCGCCGTGGCAGGACCGCCGGCGGCGCCAACCCTTTTCCGCGCCATGCTCTCCCTCGTCTTTGCCGCCGCCGCCTTCGCCGCCGAGACTCCCGCCGACGGCCCCGCCGGCTTGTTGCAGAAGTTTGGCGTCGAGTGGAAATTCGTGATCTGGCAGTTCGTCAGCTTCGCGATTCTCGCGGGCGTCCTCTACCAATTCGCGATCAAGCCCATCATCGCCACCGTCGACCAGCGCAATGCCAAGATTGGCGAGGGCCTCAAGAATGCCGCCGCCACGGCTGCCACGCTCGCGCAGGCCCAGGTGGACGCTGCCGCCACCGCCAAACAGGCCCAGCTCGAGGCCGCCCGGTTCGTCGAGGAGGCGCGCCAGGCCGCCAAGGAATTTCTTGACGCCCAGCAGAAGGAGGCCACCGCCCGCGCCAACGACCTGGTCGTCAAGGCCCAACAGGCGATCGAACTCGAGCACAAACGGATGCTGGAGGAAGCCCGCACCGAGGTGGCCCGCCTCGTCGTCGCCACCACCCAGCGTGTCCTCGCCCGGGAACTCGGCGACGCCGAGCGCACCCGTTATAACGAGGCCGCCGCCCGCGAGCTCACTGAGATCAAAAGCTGAATAACTGAAAGTCTGAAGGGCTGAGATGCGCGAACCCGCGCCGAAGCCCGCCTTCCCCCGAGTCTAGACCTGCGAATCAACCGCCATACCGCAGCCTTCAGCCTTTCAGCGTTCGTCCTTTCAGTCCTTTCCTGCCACATGCGTGCCAGCAGACAATCCCAGCAGTTCGCCCGCCAGCTCTTCCGCCTCAGCCTGGCCGACGGCCAGGTGTCGGCCGAGCGGGTAAACGGCGTGCTCGCGCATCTCGCGGCCCATCCGCCCCGGCAGCCGCTCGCCGTCCTCCGGCGCTACCAACGGTTGATCACCATCCAGCTCGCCAAGAACCGCGCGCTCGTCGAGCACGCCGGCCCCGTCGACGACGGCATGCTTCGCGTCATCGAAACAGCGTTTACGCAAAAATACCAGCGCCCCATCGCGGCCGTCGCCCGGCCTGCTCCCGCGCTCATCGCCGGTCTGCGCATCCGCGTCGGCGACGACTTGTACGAATCCTCCGTCGCGAGCCAGCTCGCGGTCCTGTCCACCCCGGGCTGACCCGGCTCCGCTTCCCGTCCTTCCAACCACCAACCGCGCGCCGCGCTCATGAGTACCGTCATCGAACAGATTGAACAACAGATCGCCCAGCTTTCCTCGAAGGCGGTCAAGAAGAACACGGGAGCCATCCGCTCGGTGGCCGACGGCGTCGCGAAGGTCGACGGGCTCTCTGAAGTGATGTACAACGAGATGGTCCAGTTTCCCGGGAACGCCATCGGCATCGCGCTCAACCTCGAGGAGGACGAGGTCGGTTGCGTAGTGCTGGGCGACGTCTCTGGCCTGCGCGAGGGCGACGAAGTGTTCACGACCGGCAAGCTGCTGTCCGTGCCCGTCGGCCGGGGTCTCCTCGGACGGGTGGTCGATGCCCTCGGCCAGCCGGTCGATGGCAAGGGACCCGTCGAGACGACGGAATTCTATCCTGTCGAGAAAATCGCCCCCGGAATCATCGTTCGCAAATCCGTTTCCCAGCCGGTGCTCACCGGCATCATGGCGATCGACTCGATGATTCCGATTGGCCGCGGCCAGCGCGAGCTGATCATCGGCGACCGCGCCACCGGCAAGACGACGATTGCCATCGACACCATCATCAACCAGGCGCGCATCAACCGCCAGGGCCTGGCCTCCAAGGATCCGGGGTTCCGCCCGCTGTACTCGATCTACGTCGCCGTCGGCCAGAAGAACTCGAACATCGCGCGGACCATCGCCTCCCTCGAGGCCGCCGGCGCGATGGAGTACACCATCATCGTCGCCGCCCCCGCCGCCGACAATCCCGCCAACCAGTATGTCGCACCTTACGCCGGCGCCGCCATGGGCGAGTGGTTCATGGAAAACGGCCTGGATGCGCTGATTGTTTACGACGATCTTTCCAAACATGCCGTCGCCTACCGGCAGATTTCGCTGATTCTGAAGCGTCCGTCCGGCCGCGAAGCCTATCCCGGCGATGTGTTCTACCTGCATTCGCGCCTGCTCGAACGCGCCGCGCGCCTCGCGGGCAAGGGCTCGCTGACCGCGCTCCCCATCATCGAAACGCTCGCGGGCGACGTCTCGGCCTACATCCCCACCAACGTCATCTCGATCACCGACGGGCAGATCTACCTCGAGACCGATCTGTTCAACCAGGGCGTGCGCCCCGCCGTTTCCGTCGGCCTCTCCGTGTCGCGCGTCGGCTCCACCGCGCAGCTCAAGATGACCAAGCAGGTCGCCGGCAAGATCAAGGGCGAGCTCGCCCAGTTCCGCGAACTCGCCGCGTTCGCGCAATTTGGCTCCGATCTCGACGCGCGCACCAAGGCGCAACTCGACCGCGGGTCGCGCATCGTCGAGCTGTTCAAGCAACCCGCCTTCAATCCGGTTCCCATCGAGGTGCAGGCCGCCGTCTTGTGGGCGATGCAGAACAATTATTTCGATGCCGTGGAGGTGAAGAAGATCGTCGACGCCGCCAATCACCTGAAGGAATTCTTCAACACCCGCAAACGCCCGCTGCTCGACGCGCTCCGCCAGAAAGCCGCCATCGACGACACCCTGACGGCCGAGCTCAAGAAAGCCGCCGAGGAATGGAAGGGAACCTACGCCGGTTGAGCCGGCATTTTTGAATTTTGATTTTCGATTTTCGCTGGAATCGTCTCGCGTCCAGCATTGCGGATCATTCGTTAATCTGCAATCGCAAATCTGAGATCGCCAATGGCCTCCACCCGCGACATCCGCCGACGCATCAAGTCGGTCAAGAACACCCGCCAGATCACCAAGGCGATGGAGTTGGTGGCGGCGTCGAAGATGAAGAAGGCGCAGCAGGCGGCGCTGGCCGGCCGGGCCTACGCGCTGCTCCTGGCCGACATGCTCGCCACCGCGGCCACCCGCGTGAAAGAGTCGTTCCATCCCTTCCTCGTGCAGCGTCCGGTGAAGACCCGCGGCATCATCCTGGTCACCACCGACAAGGGCCTCTGTGGTCCCCTCAACGGCAATCTTTTCAAGATGGTGCTGGAGATCAAGGAACCCGCGAAGTACGCGGTGATCGGACGCAAAGGCGCGCAATTTCTCGCGCGCACGCGGCGCGATCTCCTCGCCGACTTTCAGGTGCGGGATCGGGTGCCGTTCGGCGACGTCAAGGTGGTCGCTGAATTCATGGTGAAACAGTTCCTCGACGGCGTCGTCGACACCGTCGAGATCATCTGGCCCCGCTTCCGGAACACATTGATCCAGGAGCCGGCGCGGCTGCCGTTGCTCCCGCTGGACAATCTGAAAGATGCGGTCGCGAGCCTGCGCCAGCGGACCGGCGGCGCTGCGGGAAAGCCGGACGATCGCCAGATGCTGTTCGAGCCGAATCCCGTGGCAGTTTTCTCGGCGCTCCTCCCGCTCTACATCAACCGGGAGGTCTACCACCAGGTGCTCGATGCGAAGGCCTCCGAGCACAGCGCGCGCATGGTCGCGATGAAGACGGCCAAGGACAACGCCAGCAAGCTCATCGACGATCTCACGCTCGAATACAACAAGGTCCGGCAGGCCGCCATCACGGAGGAAATCCTCGAAATCGCCGCCGCGCAGTACGCGCAATAATAAAGAACTGAAGGACCGAATGACCGAAGGGCTGAAATGTTTCACGAACACGGAGATCTCCGCAAACGCACCCAGGATTTTGCACGGCGGGTTGGCCGCGCTTACCAAGCGCTGCCGGCGCGCGATCGAGTGGCGCAAGTGTGGGGCGAACAAATGCTCCGGGCGGGCGGTTCAGTCGGTGCCAACTATCGTGAGGGGCAACGGGGTCGTTCAGTGGCCGAATACCGCTCGAAAATTGGGGACTGCCTGCGCGAAGCCGACGAAGCGCTCTACTGGATGGAACTGCTGGAGCTCGATGGTCATTTCAAATCGGCGGTCATCGCCCCTCTCAAACAGGAGGCGGGTGAGCTCATCGCCATCTTCGTCAGCCTTCTTCGAACCCGCTCGCCTTTTGACTAAAGCTTCAGCTCTTCAGCCCTTCAATTCTTCAGACTTTTATTCATGAACATCGGCAAAATCGTCCAAATCATCGGACCCGTGGTCGACGTCCTGTTTCCGGTGGAGAACATGCCCGCCATTTACCATGCGCTGACCGTCGAATTCACCGCGGCCGGCCGGCCGGAGAAGCTCACGCTCGAAGTGCAGCAGCACTTGGGCGAAGGGGTGGTCCGCGCCATCGCCATGTCCACCACCGAAGGCCTCGTGCGTGGCATGGCGATCACCGCCACTGGCGCGCCCATCACCGTGCCGGTCGGGGAGGGCGTGCTCGGGCGCATCATCAACGTCACCGGCGATCCGGTCGACAACAAGGGACCGGTGCCGCACGAGAAACGTTACCCCATCCACCGCCCGTCCCCGCTGCTGATCGACCAGGAGGTGAAATCCACGATCCTCGAGACCGGCATCAAGGTCATCGACCTCATCTGTCCCTTCGTGCGGGGCGGCAAGGTCGGCGCCTTCGGCGGCGCCGGCGTCGGCAAGACCGTCGTCATCATGGAGCTCATCAACAATATCGCCAAGACGCACGGCGGCTACTCCGTGTTCGCCGGGGTGGGCGAGCGCTCCCGCGAGGGCAATGACCTCTACCACGAAATGTCGGAGTCGAAGGTCATCGTGCAGGACGACATCGCGAAGTCGAAGGTCGCCCTGGTGTACGGCCAGATGAACGAGCCGCCCGGCGCCCGCCTCCGCGTCGGCCTCTCCGCCCTCTCCGTGGCCGAATACTTCCGCGACGAGAAAAACCAGGACGTCCTCCTCTTCATCGACAACATCTTCCGCTTTTCCCAGGCCGGCTCCGAAGTTTCGGCCCTGCTCGGCCGCTCGCCGTCGGCCGTCGGTTACCAGCCGACCCTCGCCAACGAAATGGGCGTCCTCCAGGAGCGCATCACCTCCACGAAGAAAGGATCCATCACTTCCTTCCAGGCCATCTACGTGCCCGCTGACGATCTCACCGACCCGGCCCCGGCCAACACGTTCGCCCATCTCGACTCCACCATCGTGCTCGATCGCGCGATCTCCGAGCTGGGTATCTATCCGGCAGTCGATCCGCTCGGCTCCACCTCCAAGGCGCTCTCCGCCGAGATCGTCGGCGCCGAACATTACGAGGTGGCCCGCGGGGTGCAGCGCGTCCTCCAACGCTACAAGGACCTGCAGGACATCATCGCTATTCTCGGCCTCGACGAACTCTCGCCCGAAGACAAGCAGACCGTTTACCGCGCCCGGAAAATCCAGAAGTTCCTTTCGCAGCCGTTCACGGTGGCCGAGGTCTTCACCGGCTTTTCCGGCAAACACGTGTCGGTCAAGGACACCGTGCGCGGTTTCAAGATGATCCTCGACGGCCAGCTCGACGATGTCTCCGAGGGCGATTTCTATATGAAGGGGGCCATCGAAGACGTGCTGGCGGCCAGCAAGAAAGTCTGAAGAACTGAACGCCTGAAAAGCTGAACCAGCCAGCAGTTTTGCAGCAGACATCCTGACGCCCGGACCTCCAGTGTTTCAGCTTTCAGTCCTTCAGCTTTTCATCCCTTCAGCCTTTTCCCCACCATGCCTCTGACTCTCGAAATCGTCACGCCTGAAGACCGGGTTTACAGCGACACGATTGACACGGTCGTGATCCCGACCCTCGAGGGCGAGATCGGCATTCTGCCGGGTCACATTCCGTTGCTGACGCAGGTGGCGGATGGCGAACTCCGGGTGACCAAGGGCGGCGAGACCAAAACTCTGGTGGTGGGCGCCGGCTTTGCCGAGATCGACGGCGATCGCGTCAAGATCCTCGCCGAATTTGCGATCAACGAAGCCCAGATCGACGAGGACGCCGCCGAAAAAGCCATCCAGCGCGCCGAGGATGCGCTCAAGGGCAAGGAGAAGCTGGATCCCGCCGAGATCGAACGGCTGGAAAGCCTCGTCCGCTTCTCGGTCGCCCAGCTCGGCGTCAAACGCCGCCGCCGGTAGTTGCCAGGGCGTTCCGGTTTGGACGTGCAATTGCAGGCCGCCAGCTCGCTGGCGCTCTTTAGACCCACATCTTTCGTGGGAACACGACGCCCCATCCCCCTTCTTGCCGCCTGACGGGCGGCTGTCATGCTGCCCGGCATGGCAGCCCCCGCCTTTCCCCAGGCCATCATCGCCCGCAAACGCGACGGTCACGTTCTCACGCCTGAAGAAATCGCCGCCTTTGTCCGCGGCGTCACCCACGGCGGGTGGGCTGATTACCAGGCGGCCGCGTTGCTCATGGCGGTTTTCTTGCGCGGGATGACCGCGGATGAGACGTCCTGCCTGACCGCGGCCATGATGCGCTCCGGTGCGGTCGCGAACCTTGCCGGCATCCCTGGCGTCAAGGTGGACAAGCATTCCACGGGCGGGGTCGGCGACAAGGTTTCGCTCATCCTGGCTCCGTTGGTGGCCGCCTGTGGCGTGCCGGTGCCGATGATCAGCGGACGCGGTCTGGGCCACACCGGCGGCACGCTCGACAAACTCGAATCCATCCCGGGTTTCCAGGTCGGCCTTTCGCTCGACGCCTACGCCGCCCAGATCCGGCGCATCGGCGTGGCCATGATCGGCCAGACCGCCGAGATCGCGCCCGCCGATCGCAAGCTCTACGCGTTGCGCGACGTCACCGCCACCGTCGAGTCGATTCCCCTCATCTGCGCGAGCATCATGTCGAAGAAACTCGCCGAGGGCATCGATGCGTTGGTGCTCGACGTGAAGTTCGGCCGAGGCGCATTCATGAAAGAGAAGGCCCGCGCGCGGGAACTCGCCACCGCCATGGTGGCGATCGGCAAGGCCATGGGCAAACCGACGCGAGCGCTGCTCACGGCGATGGATCAGCCGCTCGGCCATGCCGTCGGCAATGCGGTCGAAGTCATCGAGTCGATTGAGGCGCTCAAGGGTCGTGGGCCGGCCGATCTCATGGAGGTCACCTTCGCGCTTGGGGTGCAGATGCTCCTGCTGGGGAAGGCGGCCACGAAGCCTTCTGTCGCTCGCGCGCGACTCGAAAACGCCATCGCCGACGGCTCCGCGCTGGTGAAATTCCGCGACCTCATCGCCGCGCAAGGAGGCGATGTGGCCGTGATCGACGATTATACGCGTCTGCCCGGCGCCAAGTTCACCCGGGAAGTTCACGCCGGGAAATCCGGCCATGTCGTCGACGTTGACCCGATGGCCATCGCGCAGGCGGCGTTGCTGCTCGGTGCCGGCCGGGCGAATGTCTCGGCCGCCGTCGACCACGCCGTGGGCATCACTGACCTCGTGAAAATCGGCGAGCGCATCCCCCGCGGCGGCCGGCTCTGCACGATTCATGTGAATGACGGACAGCTTCTCGCTGCCGCACTGAAGTTGACCCAAGCAGCCTTTAAGATCGGCGTGCGGCCCGCGGCGCCGCCGATCTTGATCGATGCGCTGATCAAGTAGCCGCTGGTTGAATCGTAGACAGATTTGTGAGAGTTTGGACGAAGGTCCGACCGACGGGTCCAAAGCCTCACGACTTTGGCTACGGTTTCATTGCCGTGCGCCCTACATCCGGCCCTAGGAAACAGCGCCTGCTTTGTGGTCGCGAGCGCCAACGAGTGGACAGCCGATCCCAAATCCACTCGCTGGCGCTCGCGGCTACACCCCAAGGAATCCTTTCCGTCCAACGCAAAACGCATTTTGCGGTTGTGGGCCGCATGAGTCCGCTGAGTCCGACGAACGGCCGGGATAAGCGCGGCTACGCGACCGGTTAAGTATATTGCCTTACGGCATCTTTTTACATTCGCGTCCTCATCGGGCTCGCCCACGCCGCGAGAGTAGGGTAGCTTGACAACGTTATGGGTCCCATTGGCAATCGCATCGCCTGGCTGCAAGGTCCCGGCGCGAATTGCAATGATCTCGGTCCCGCCGGACCGCGACCCTGGCATCTTGTGTTACTTGGCCCACCGGGCGTGGGCAAAGGGACGCAGGCTGAGCGGATCGTCCGCGAATTTGGTGCATGCCAGTTGTCAACCGGTGATCTCTTCCGCTCCGCCGCGCGCGACACCGGCGGTCGCGCGCCATCGGCCGCCATGGCCATGGCACTCGCGGCCATGAAGCGGGGCGAACTTGTCTCCGACGGCACGGTCGTGGAACTCGTGCGCGAACGGGCGCAGTGTCTGGCCTGCCGGTATGGCTTCTTGCTCGACGGTTTCCCGCGCACGATCGACCAAGCCCAGGCGCTCGACGGCATTCTCGTCCAGGTCAACCGCCACCTCGATGCCGCGATCAATTTCTTCGCCCCCGAGGCGCTGATCGTCGAGCGGCTTTCCGGCCGGCGCCTCTGCAAGCAATGCCGCCTCTCTTACCATCTCGTCAACAAACCGCCGCGCCTCCCCGGTCGCTGCGATGTCTGCGGCGGCGAGCTCATCCAGCGCGAGGACGACCAGCCCGAGGCCATCCGCATCCGCCTGCGCGCCTACGCCGCGACCTGCGATCCCGTGCTGGCCTATTACCGACGCCAGGGGCTGCTGCGGAAAATTGATGCTTCGGGTGATCCGGAGGCGGTCTTCGCGCACACCCGCGAGGTGATGCAAAGCCTCGGCGTGTTGGCCTAGCGGGGCGCGTTTCCGGTTCTCGTCGCTGCGAGCGCCGGCGAGTGGTCTGGACAAACTCCCGGCAACGCTTCAGCCGGTCAGCCAGCGCCTCACCATGTCGAGCAATTGATGCGCCGCGCCGCCCAGCAAGGCCAGCCCCACCACGCTCGCCACGGCGACCGCGTACCCGAGCGCGATAAACACGCCATCGCGTTCCAGCAGTCCCGCCGCGATCAAAAGGATCACCCAGGCTGGCACGGTGTTGGTCAAGGGAATCGGCAGGGGAAGCAGCAAGAAGCCGGCCGCCATCAGCATCATCACCGCGTGGAGATTGCGGAGAACCGGCGCGTCCACGAACCCGGTCGCCCGCGGCCGGAGGAAGGTCTCGAGAAACCGGATCACCCGTTCCGCCACGACTAAAACCCGGCGGAAGAATCCCGGCGGCAGGCGCATCCGCAGCATTCGTTCCGGTAGCCAGGGCTTCTGGCCCAACGCCTGGCGCAGGGCAATCAGCGCAATGACGAAACCCAGCGGCGTCGACAATCCTGGCACGGAGATCGGCGCGCAGAACGGCAGCGCGAGCAGGAGAACGAGCAGCAGATAAGCCCGGCCGTGGAGAACCTGCACGACTTCGCCGAGGGTCACCGACTGTTCCGCGAAACGCGCCTGCAGGCCGGCCAGTTCCTCCGACAACCGCGGTTGCTTTTCCGGGCGGGGGTCCGGTTCAGGTGCCACGGGTGTTTCCATACAACTCGATCTGCAACCGGTGGGCATACCGAAAGCCGCGTTGTTTGCACAGCTCGCTCAGCCACGGCGCCCGCGCGCGCAACACCTCGGCGGTCGTTCCTTCCGGCATCAACAGCACCTTGTGCCGGGGCAACTCGCGCCGCACCTGGGTCAGCATTCCCTCGATCTCCTCCACGTCCGCCGGCTGCGCGACGACGAACTTCAGTTGCCAGGGCCCGGCGTCCAGCCAGGCCCGCACCACCTCGGGTTGCCAGCGCAACGCCTCGTGCTTTCGCCGCCACGCCGCATGCTGCAGCGGATCCGGCGCCGAGTTCAGCAGCTTCGGCGACAACGAGGCGAGATCGCAGGCAATGCCGTTCGGGGCGATCGTGGCGGCGGTTTCAATGGTCACGTGGCGGCCCAGCAGTTTCAGCTCGGCCGCCAGGTCGGCGATCCCCGGCGCCACCATCGGCTCGCCCCCGGTCAAGACGACGTGTTGCGCCGGGTGCCGGATGACTTCGCCGACGATCTCATCGATGGTCAGCGGCTTCCCTTCAGGTTGCCAGGAGGCATACGGCGTGTCGCACCAGGCGCAGCGCAGATTGCAGCCCGACGTCCGGACGAAGACCGACGGCACTCCCGTGAGTTCGCCCTCGCCCTGGATCGAATAAAAGATTTCAGAGATCAGCATCGGCGGTCGAAAGAACGAGAATGATTGGGATGACGAGAATGATGTCAGCTCGTTCTTCGTTCTCTTACTCGGTCTCGGGTTTCTTTCCCGGTCTGGCCGGCAATGGATCGTTCGACGCGTAGCGGGTGGGATCGGGCAGGCCCGCCACCAGGAACGCCTCGCGGCGCTCCACGCAGGTGCCGCATCGCCCGCAGTGGATCTCGCCTCCCCTGTAACAGGACCACGTCCGCGCGAAATCCACGCCGAGTCGTGCTCCTTCCGCGGCGATCTGGGCCTTGGTCAGGGCGATGAACGGCCGCCACAACTCCACCCCGGCATAGGTGCCTTGACGCATCGCCTCGTCCATCGCGCGCATGAAATCCTCGCGGCAATCGGGATAAATCGCGTGGTCGCCACTGTGCGCGGCGATGACCAGGCCTTTCGCCCCCAGGCTCTCGGCCACGCCGGTGGCAATCGAAAGCATGATGGCATTGCGGAACGGAACCACCGTCTGCTTCATCGTCGCCGCCTCGTAATGCCCTTCGGGGATTTCGCCCCCGGATTGCAGCAGCGTCGAAGTGAACAGTCGGTTCACGAAATCAAGGCTGATCACGTGGTGCGGCCGCCCGAGCAGGCGGGCGTGTTCGGCGGCAAACGGAATCTCCCGATGATTGTGCTTCGCGCCATAATCGAAACTCACCACCGCCGCGACCTCCTCGCGCCGGTGGGCCCAATGGAGTGCGGTCACCGAATCCATGCCTCCGGAACAAAGCACCACGAGTTTCATCCACCGGGCAGACTGCCTCAATCAGAGCGAAAAAGAAAGCCCCCAGGCGTTTCGCGGACATTCGTTCCGCCAGACGCCTAACAAACTCCTTTTCTTCCGGTTTCTGGTGCGTTGTGCTGCCTCTTCGTGACCCGCCCGCTGTTCATCGCCCATCGCGGCGCCTCCGCCGAGACGCCGGAAAATACCCTCGCCGCCTTCCGCCGGGCCCTGGCACTCGGGGTCGATGGCATCGAGCTCGACGTGCAGGTGACCCGCGACGGCGTGTCGATGGTTTTCCACGACGCCACCCTCGTCCGCCTCACGGGCCGGCGCGGTCGCATCGCGCAATTCAGCCGCCGGGAGCTGGACGCATTCCGCGTCCGGGGCGAGGCCATCCCGGCGCTCGCCGAGGTGCTCGCGTTGACGCGCGATCGATGCGTTGTCCAGGTGGAGCTCAAGCGCGGCACGCCCATCGCGCCCGTCGTGGAAACCATCCGTCGGGCCCGGGCGGGAGCTGCCGTCATTCTCGCATCGTTCGAACGGGAGCTGGTGGCCGAGGCGCGCGCCCGGGCGCCGCACCTTCCGCGCATGCTGATTCACGAGGGTGGGGGACGCGGACGACCAACCTCCCGGGCGCGGGTCCAGGGCCTGGCATCGGTTCTCGCCGCGCTCGGCGCCGCCGGCGTCAGCCTCGATCACCAGGCGATTCCTTCGGCGGAATTTATCGCGGCCTTGAAATGCCGCGGATT
>DASRKV010000060.1:0-22608 GCA_035648795.1 Opitutaceae bacterium | reverse complement strand
CACCGGGAGCGTGAAAGCACCGTTGCTGGCGCCCGCCCACGCGGCCTCGGTGGGTCGCCTACGCTACATCGATCTGGGCTTCTTCGATCGGGTGGAGCGCGTTGCCCCCAACGCGCTTGATCGGGTTCTCAAACGATCGATCCTGGCGCCCTTGACCGCGTTGCGCGCGCCCGGATCCGACAAACGCACATTTGGCCATCTTTTTGTCATCGGCGGGTCGCGCAGTTATCCCGGCGCGGTGCTGATGTGCGTCCGGGCGGCGTTGCGCAGCGGGGCCGGTCGGGTGACCGCTTTCGTACCGGAATCGTTCGCTCCGGCGTTCGCGGCGTACGCCCCGGAGGCGATCTGGGTCGGCTGGCCGGAGACGCCTGAAGGTGGCCTGGCGCTGGAGGGATTGCACCTTCTCCGGGCACGGATGGCCCAGGCAACGGCGCTCGTGATGGGCTCCGGATTTGGGGCGGAGTGCGAGACGCAAACGCTGGCCGGGGAGATCGTGAAGCTGGCCGGCGTCCCGGTCGTGCTCGACGCGGATGCGCTGCAGCCATCGGTCCTTGGCGCCGCGCGGGGCAAGCGCGTGATTTGCCTGCCGCATGCGGGCGAATTCAAGCGTCTCGCCGGCGGACGCGACGCCAGCGTAGCCGCATTGCGCGCCGTGGCGCAGGAGACCGGTGCAACGATCGTCTGCAAGGGCCCCGTCACGCGGATTGCCGATGGGGACCGGGTGTATCACAGTTTCTTTGGCGGGCCGGTGCTGGCCCGGGGCGGAAGCGGCGACCTGCTCGCCGGTTTGACCGGCGGGCTGCTCGCGCAGGCGCCGGACGACCCGCTGGCGGTCGCCTGTCGCGGAGTGGTCTGGCACGGGATGGCCGCCGACCTGCTCGCGCGTGACCGCGGCCAGATGGCGGTGCAGGTGACGCAGTTGCTCGACTATCTGCCGGCGGCGCTGGGCAGAGCCGGCCGTTGAGCGGCATTCCTGGGGCGAAAGGCGCGATCTGCGGCGGCGAAATAGTCCGTGATAATCGACATCATCCGTGGTCCACTGGGTATCAGAGCGTGCAATGAGCATTGATCTCACAGAGCGGCAGGCATTCCTGGTGCTGAACGCACTGCCCAATATCGGTCCGATCACGACCAACCGGCTGCTGGAGGAACTGGGCGGCGACCCGCGGGCGATCTTTGTCGCGGGCGTGCGCCAGCTCGAGGCGGTGAAAGGCGTCGGCCCGGCGATTGCGCAAACGCTCGTCGGATGGACGGAACATTTCGACCTTGCGCGCGAGGAGAAACGGCTCGCCGACGCGGGCGCCGGCTTCGTGACGACGCGGGACGACGGTTACCCGAAACTGCTGCGCCAGATCCACGATCCGCCGATCGGCCTCTATCGGAAAGGCGGTTACGATTTCGCCCACCCCGGCGTCGCGATCGTGGGCAGCCGCCGGGCGACCCTTTATGGGCAGTCGGTGGCAAAGAAGCTCGGCATGGAGCTGGCGGAACGCGGGTTTTGCGTGGTAAGCGGGTTGGCGCGCGGCATTGACACCGCGGCCCACGAAGGTGCGCTGTCGGTCGGCGGCAAGACCGCCGCGGTGCTGGGGACGGGGATCGACATCATTTATCCACCGGAGAATCTCGATCTCTACCGGCGTATCGCCGAGACCGGGGCGGTGCTGTCGGAATTCCCGTTTGGCCGCCGCGCCGACCGGCAGTCATTCGCCATGCGCAACCGCATCGTGTCGGGCATCTGCGAGGCGGTGGTCGTGGTGGAAAGCGACGTCGACGGGGGCGCCATGATCACCGCGCGTTTTGCCGGCGAGCACGGCAAGCTCATATTTGCCGTGCCCGGCCGGATCGACCAGCCGACCAGTCGGGGCTGCCATCAGCTCATTCGCGACGGGGCGACGTTGCTGACGGGGGTGGACGACATTCTGGCCGAGCTGAACTATCTCGACGGACTGCGACCCGCGCCGGTCGCCGGGACGGCGGCGAGCACCGCCACCGTGGGCGGGCTGAGCGACGCGGAACAGCGCGTGTTCGAATGTTTTCGCGGCGGCTCGATTTTGAACATCGACACGCTGGTGGGCCTCACGCAGATGCCGGCGCACGAATTGGGCGCCACGCTCATGCTGCTCGAATTGAAGCGGCTGGTGGTCAAGCGGCTCGACGGCGCCTTCGAGGCGCGGGGCGGCTAGCGGCGGCTGCCGCCAATTCCAAAACGAAGATTCAAGATCAAGACGGTGCCCACCGTTCGATCTTCGGTCTTCCCTCTTGATTCTCAGCCTTATCCATGGGGTCGGACCACGTTCTTCCCGGAGCAGCCGTGGCGCCAAACGGTGGAGCCCGCCGTCCCTGGCGGGCTTTGAATTTCGCCATCGAAAACCCGCCGGGCCTTCGACCGACTCAGGCCAGGGACGGCAGGTTCCACCTCGGTCAACCGCATCGTCCCGACTTAAGCCGGGTTGAGCCGCGGCGCAGCTCAGCCCGGCGGCCAGCCGAACTGCCGCTTCGCCAGCATGTGGACATGCAGGTGGGGCACGCTTTCGCAGGCGTCGGGGCCGTTGTTGATGACGAGCCGGTAACCTTGCGCGAGGCCGAGTTTCCGGGCCATCGCTCCCGCGGTCACGATCAAATGCCCGAGGACCGCCTCGTCGCCCGCGGTGGCCTCGTCGACCCGCGTGATGGCCTGCTTGGGGATGATGAGCAGATGCACGGGGGCCTGGGGCTGGATGTCGTGGATCACGATGCAGCGCTCATCCTCGTGCTCGATGTGCGCGGGAATCTCGTGATCGATGATGCGTTGGAAAATGGTCTTCATCGGAGAATAGCGAGTAGCGAGCAGCGCGTAGGTCAAGAGGTATTGGACTCATGCTCGCTGCTCACTACCCGCTGCTCGCTCCTACAAAAACAGGAGATTCAAACTCGCGCTGCGGCGGCTGCGGGCGGCGGCCAGGTCCTGGATCAACGC
Source organism: Opitutaceae bacterium (assembly GCA_035648795.1). Classification (GTDB taxonomy): domain Bacteria; phylum Verrucomicrobiota; class Verrucomicrobiia; order Opitutales; family Opitutaceae; genus Fen-1467. Next base: position 19,652 of record DASRKV010000060.1, on the reverse strand, counting down.
GAGCGACTCATTGTATTCGCGCTGACGCCGGGTCGTCCACCGTCGGTTTGGCGGGCAGTGCGCCGGCCGCAAATTGGTCACGAGCAGGGTCGATTCGTGGAACCGCGCGAGCTGCTTGAGGCCGGCCAGCACGTGTTCGCGGGTGAAAAGCGGGGTGGCGTCGGCGGTCGATCCGGCAGCGTCCCAGTGAAAGAACCCATGATCCTGACATCCCCCCAGCAGCCGTTCGAGCAACCGGCCGGCGGCGGCGGTGAAGGCGGGATCAGACGGCGAACGCGATTCCGCCTCCGCGAGACTCGTGGTGATCGCCGACTGGATCTGCTGGGCGAGATAGAGGTCGTGCCCGGTGAGGCCGGCAAAGAGCGCGTTGATGAAATGGAGCCGGCGCAGGTTGTCGCTGCAGATCATGGGACGCATCTCCGAACTGGCGGTTGGCTGCGAGCTGGTTCGAAAGTGGCACGGGCGTCCCGCCCGTGATTCGAGAGAACCCCGATACATGGGCAAGATGCCCCTGCCACCTCGGACGGCTGGCAACTCGCAGATGCGCGGCAGATCATTTCTTGGGCTTCCCGAGGTTGTTGATCTCCTCCATGAACTCGGAGACGTCGCGGAATTCCTTGTACACGCTGGCGAAGCGTACGTAGGCGACCTGGTCGATCCGCCGCAGGTGCCGCATCACCTCCTCGCCGATGGCGCGGCTGGGAATTTCGCGTTCATACTGGGCCTCCAGCGCGTCGATGACGTCGTCAACGATCATGGTGATCTGCTCGAGATCGACCGGACGCTTGTGGCAGGCCGCGCGGATCGCATGCAGGAGCTTTTCCCGGTTAAATTCCTCGCGCCGCTCATCCCGTTTGATCACCACGATCCCGTCGCGCACGAGATTCTCGATCGTCGTGAAGCGGTGCCCGCATTCGAGGCATTCGCGGCGCCGGCGGATCGTATTCCCCTCCTTGCTGATGCGGGAGTCGATCACCTTGTCTTCGATCGAAGTGCATTTCGGGCAGCGCATGGGGAGAGAGGGGCGGCGCGGGCTGGGCCGTCAATTGAGCGACAGGAAATTCTGCAGGATGTTCATCCCGTGCTCGGTGGCGATGGATTCCGGGTGGAATTGCACCCCCCAGACGGGGAGCGTCTTGTGCCGCAGTCCCATGATTTCGCCCTCGGCCGTCTCGGCGGTGATTTCCAGGCAGTCGGGCAGCGAGGCGCGCTCGACGAGCAGCGAATGATAGCGGGTCGCCCGGAACGGCGAGGGCATGTCCCGGAACACGTCGGTGCCCCGGTGCAGGATGGGCGAGATCTTGCCGTGCATGAGGCGCTCGGCCCGGACGACCCGGCCGCCGAAATAGTGGCCGATCGACTGGTGCCCGAGGCAGACGCCGAGAATGGGCTTTTGCCCCGCAAAGGCCTTGATGATGTCGAGCGTCACACCGGCTTCCCGCGGGGAACAGGGTCCGGGCGAAAGCAGGATGCGATCGGGTTTGAGGGCCAGTGCCTGTTGCGGAGTGATCTCGTTGTTGCGATAGACGCGCTGCTCCACGCCCAACTGGCCGAAATACTGGACCAGGTTGAAGGTGAACGAATCGTAGTTGTCGATGACCAGCAGCACGTATCCATTTATCAATAGATCAGGCCAAGGGTCAAGCGCCCGCCCGGGAGTGCCGGGGCTTGCCAGTTGTGGTGCGGCCTGCAAGTGATGCCTTTGCGTGTCATCCGCCGACTCGATTCGTTTTCCTGCCTGGCAAAGTCCCCACGGCCGGCCGCTGCTGGCGCCGGGCGGGCGCACGCTCGTCATGGGCGTCCTGAATATCACGCCGGATTCATTTTCCGATGGGGGCCAACTCCCGACGCCTCAGTCGGTTGTGGACCGGGCCGGCGCCATGTTGGCGGCTGGAGCCGACGTGCTTGATCTCGGCGGCGAGTCGACCCGCCCGGACGCGGCTTCGGTCGGCGCGGCTGAGGAATGCGATCGCGTGCTGCCCGCGCTCTCGGCGCTGCGCCAGGCGTTCCGGGACGCCCCGATTTCCATCGACACCTACAAGGCAGCGGTGGCGGTGCCGGCCGTGAATGGCGGCGCGGACATCGTGAACGACATCTGGGGTGCTCTGCATGGATGGACGGCCGAGGAGCGTCAGAGCTCCGCATCGGCCCTGCAGCGGGGCGACCCCCCTGCCAACTGGCCGCGCTCGCCCATGGCGGAGGCCGTCGCGGCGTTGCGCTGCCCGCTTGTCCTGATGCACAACCGGCCCGACCGGAATTACAGCGATTTTTGGTCCGATCTGCTGCTCGATCTGCGGCTGAGCCTCGCGGTGACGCAGGCGGCGGGCGTGCCCGACCGTCAGATCTGGCTCGACCCGGGATTCGGCTTCGCGAAAAACCCTCCCCAAAATCTCGAGGTACTCAAGCATCTCGACCGAATCGTGGCGCTCGGGTATCCGGTTTTGCTCGGCACCTCGCGCAAGTCGACGATCGGTCTGGTGCTAAATGCGCCGGCGAACGACCGGCTTGACGGGACCGGCGCCACACTCGTATGGGGGATTCAGCAGGGCTGCCACATGGTGCGCGTTCACGACGTGGCCGCGATGTTGCATTTCGTGCGGATGGCCGATGCGATCAGGGCCGGTCTCGCCTGGAAACCATGAATTCAGACACGCTCACGCTCTCCCGGCTGCATTTTTTCGCCCATCACGGCATCCTGCCTGAGGAGACGGCGCGCGGCCAGGATTTCGAAGTCACGGTGGACCTGGAGTTGCCGCTGGGCGGGGCCGGCCGCGCCGACGATCTCAGCCAAACGGTGGACTACCGGACCGTCCGTGAAGTCGTCCGTGGCGTCATGGAGGGACCGCCGCGCAAGCTCGTCGAGGCGCTGGCGGAGTCGGTGGCGACCGAGATCCTGCGGGCCTTTCCGTTGGTGCAGGCGGTCGGAGTCGAGGTGGTGAAACCCAAGCCGCCGGTGGATTTTGCCAGCACCGGGCTGGTGGTGCGAATTCGCCGTGTGCGGGGCGGCGTCTGATTTATGGCGGAGGCCGCGCGGCAGGCGTTCATCGGAGTCGGAGCCAACCTGGGTGATCGTTGGGCGACGATCGGCGGCGCTCGGGCGGCGCTGGCGCGGACTCCGGGCGTGCCGGCGGTGGAGTCGTCGGCGGTCTACGAGACAATCCCCGTGGGCGTGTTGGACCAGCCAAAGTTCCTGAACCTTGTCTGGGGAATCGAAACGACCCTTGCGCCCGAGCAGCTGCTGGCGGTCCTGCACGCCCTGGAAAACGCCGCGGGTCGCCGGCGTGCGCGCGAGGTGCGTTGGGGTCCGCGCCCGCTGGACCTCGACCTCCTGCTCTTTGAAGGGGAGGAGCGGGCCGGCCCGGATTTGATCCTGCCACACCCGCGCATTTGGGAGCGCGCGTTCGTTCTGGTGCCCCTGCGCGAGTTGCTCGACCGATCGGCGCGGTTCGAGCGCCCCGTTTGGAAGGACCTGCGCGCACGGCTGGCATCGGCCAGGACGGAGGCGGGGGTGGCGCGTTGGGTCACGGAAGGAAATCCGTTTATGGGGTAGTTGCGAGCGCCAGCGAGCGGACGGCCGATTCCAAATCCACTCGCTCGCGCTCGCGGCTACGAATCTAGTGCTGCTTCCTCGGAGGACCCCGAGATCGCAGGATGGGTCTGGCCTGTGGACGGCTGGCAAAACCGATTGCCTTCGCCGGCGTCGGGGCCGAATCTGCGGCACTCCATGTCCGCGCATTTCACCCTCCTGCAGACGGATCCGGCCACCGCTGCGCGCCATGGGCGACTGGTCACGCGTCACGGGGTGGTGGAGACACCGATCTTCATGCCGGTCGGGACGCAGGGAACCGTCAAAGCCGTCACGCCGGTTCACCTGCGCGAAATCGGCGCGCAGATCATCCTCAGCAACACCTATCATCTCGACTTGCGGCCGGGGTCCGACCTGATCCGCGACCTCGGGGGATTGCACACGTTCATGGGCTGGAACGGACCGATCCTCACCGACAGCGGCGGGTTTCAAGTCTTCAGCCTGGCCAAGCTGCGCCGGGTGCGCGACGAGGGGATCACCTTTCAATCGCACGTGGACGGCGCGACCATCTTCCTCGGCCCCCGGGAAGTCATGGCCATCCAGCGGAATCTCGGCTCCGACGTGGCGATGGTGCTTGATGAATGCCCTCCCTGGCCTTGCGAGCGCGAGATCTGCCTCCGCGCAATCGAGCGCAGCCGGCGATGGGCGGTCGCGTGCCGGGACGCCGCCGTGGAGAGCGGCTTTCTGGCGGCGGGGCACCACGTGTTTGCCATCGTCCAGGGATCAACCTTCGACGATCTTCGACGCGAGGCGGCGCAATCTCTGGCGGCGCTCGATTTTTCCGGTTACGCCATCGGCGGCGTGAGCGTGGGCGAACCCGAGCCGGAAATGCTGAAGCAGGTCGCCGCCACCGCGCCCTGCCTGCCGGCCGACAAGCCGCGGTATACGATGGGGCTCGGCACGCCTCCGCAGGTGCTGCGGATGATCGCCCTCGGGGTCGACATGTTCGACTGCGTCCTGCCGACCCGCGTCGCCCGCAACGGCCTGGCGTTCACGCCCGACGGCCCGATGAATTTGCGGAACGAGCAATACCGGACTGACGCGCGACCGATCGTCGAGGGGCTGGACAACTACACCTGCCGGAATTTCTCCCGGGCTTACGTGCGGCATCTCACGGTCGCCGGCGAAATGCTGGCCGGCACGCTCCTGACGATTCACAATCTCCACTTCTATCTCGACCTGGTCGCGCAGGCCCGGGCGCACATCGCCGCCGGCGATTTCGACTCCTGGCATCGGGGGTGGATCAGCCGCTATGAGGCCGGTTCGTCGGCGCGAAGGTGAGTCGGTCCGCTTCAAAGCAGACTCGCCAATCCGGGCCTTTCCCGTTCAGTCTTCAGCCTATGCGCATTCTAGTAACCGGCGGCGCCGGATTTCTCGGCAGCCACCTCTGCGATCGCCTGATCAGCGACGGCCATGAGGTCATCTGCCTCGACAATCTGTTTACCGGCCGGAAGGAGAACATCGTCCATCTGTTGTCCAATCCGCGGTTTGAATTCCTGCGGCACGACGTGGTCGACCCTTTCAAGGTCGAGGTCGATCAGATCTACAATCTCGCCTGTCCCGCTTCCCCGCCCCATTACCAGTACAACCCGATCAAAACGACAAAAACCTCGGTCGTGGGCGCGATCAACTGCCTGGGCCTCGCCAAGCGCCTGAAGGCGCGCGTATTGCAGGCGTCGACTTCCGAGGTGTACGGCGACCCCGAAGTGCATCCCCAGCCGGAGACGTACTGGGGGCACGTCAATCCGGTCGGCCGCCGTTCGTGTTATGACGAAGGCAAGCGCTGTGCGGAGACCCTCTTTTTCGATTACCATCGGGAGAACCGGGTCGACATCCGGGTGGCCCGGATTTTCAACACCTATGGCCCGCGGATGCTGCCCAACGACGGTCGCGTGGTCTCCAATTTCATTGTCCAGGCGCTGCAAGGCAAGGATCTCACCGTCTATGGCGATGGCACGCAGACGCGTTCCTTCTGCTTCGTGGGCGATTTGATCGAGGCGCTCGGCCGCTTCATGAAGCAGACGGAGACGGTCGGTCCGCTCAATCTCGGCAACCCGGATGAATTCACGATGTTGCAGCTCGCGGAACTCACCGTGAAGCTCATCGGCGGCAAATCGAAGATCGTGCATCAGCCGCTGCCGCCCGACGATCCGAAGCAGCGCCGGCCGGACATCTCGCTGGCCCGGCGCACCCTCAAGTGGAAGCCGGTCGTCGCGCTCGAGGAAGGCCTGAAGCGGACCATCGCCTATTTCCGCGGCCGGGTGTAGCCGGCGGCGCGGTTCGAAAGTGGCCCGGGTCTGGTCCGCGGTTCGGAAAAACCAACGGACATGGGCAAGAGGCCCATGCCACGTGGCACGGGCGTCTCGCCCGTGGTTGAGGAAAATCTTTGGACGTGGACGTGATGTCCATGCCACTGTGGACAGGAGGCCCTACGTTTATCGCGGTTCCCCCGGCGGGGATTTGCCATTTGCCAAGCCGCGCCGGGCCGACTTACCTTCAACCCCTTTTCATGATTTCCTGGCTCCTTAAGAAATTCTCCGGCCGCCATTATCGCAAATTCCTCGAGCGGTGCCGGCCGATCGCCGCGCGCATCAACGAAATCGAGCGTTCCTACGCGGACCTCAGCGACGAACAACTGCAGGCGAAAACCGCCGAGTTTCGCGACCGCTTCAAGGCCGGTGAAACGCTTGACCAACTGCTCCCGGAGGCCTTTGCCGCGGTGAAAAGCACCGCCCGCCGGCTCACCGGCCGCAAAATCATGGTCAGCGATCACGAGCTGACCTGGGACATGGTGCACTACGACGTGCAACTCATCGGTGGCATCGCCCTGCACGAGGGGAAGATCGCCGAGATGGCCACCGGCGAAGGCAAGACGCTCGTGGCCACTTTGCCGCTCTATTTGAATTCGCTTTCCGGCCGCAACGCCCAGTTGGTCACGGCCAACGACTACCTCGCCCGCCGCGACGCCGAGTGGATGGGTTACATCTACCAGTTCCTCGGCATCTCCGTCGGCTGCATCCAGCAGCTCATGCCCAACGACCTGCGGCGGGAGATGTACAATCGCGACATCACGTACGGCACCGCGTCCGAGTTCGGCTTCGACTATCTGCGCGACAACGGCATGGCCACCCGCAAGGAAGACCAGGTGCAGCGCGACCATTTCTACTGCATCGTGGACGAGGTCGACTCGATCCTCGTCGACGAAGCCCGGACGCCGCTCATCATTTCCGGCCCGGCGCCGATCGAGCGCGAGCAGCCGTTCACCCGGATCAAGCCTTCGGTGGAAGACCTCGTCAACGCGCAGACCCGCCTCTGCAACAAGTTCATCACGGAGGCGCGGGAACTCCTGGACAAGCCGAACGCCCCGACCGACGACCGCGACCTGGCCCTCCGGAAGATGCTGCAGGTGAAAATGGGCCATCCCAAGAACAAGCAGCTCATGCGGCTCATGGAGACGCCGGAATGGCGCAAGCGGCTCGACAAGCTCGATACGGAGATGAACTCGGACCTGAACAAGGACGAGCTCTACCATCTGAAGGAGGAGCTTTTCTACACCATCGATGAACGCCAGCACCAGGCCGACCTGACGGAGATCGGGCGGACGAAGCTTCATCCGGAAGACCCGGATGCGTTCATGATGCCCGACCTGGCCACGGAGTTCAGCGATCTCGAGAAGAATCACGACCTTACGCCGGAGGAAAAGGAGAAGCGCCGGACCGAAGCCCAGCATCGGTTCGAGGTCGTCAGCGAGGACATCCACGCGATCAGCCAGCTCCTGCGCGCCTATTCGCTTTACGAGCGCGACGTCGAGTATGTGGTCCAGGAAGGCAAGGTGATGATTGTGGACGAGAACACCGGCCGCGTCATGCCCGGCCGGCGCTGGTCTGACGGACTGCACCAGGCGGTCGAGGCCAAGGAAAACGTGGTCATCGAGCGCGAAACGCGCACCTATGCGACCATCACGATCCAGAACTACTTCCGCATGTACGAGAAGCTGGCGGGCATGACCGGCACTGCCGAGACCGAGGCCACCGAGTTCAGCGAAATCTACCGCCTCGTTTGTGTCGTCATCCCGACCAACAAACCCTGCATCCGGCTCGACAAGAACGACTCCATTTTCAAGACGCGCCGCGACAAATACAACGCGGTGGTCAAGGAGATCCAGTCTGCCAACACGCGCGGCCAGCCCGTCCTGGTCGGCACCGTGTCGGTCGAGGCGTCCGAGGTGCTCAGCCGCATGCTGCGTCGCGCGAACATCACGCATTCCGTCCTCAACGCGAAGTTCCACCAACAGGAGGCCGAGATCGTCTCGCGGGCCGGGCAGCGGGGCTCGGTGACCATCGCCACCAACATGGCCGGCCGCGGCACCGACATCAAGCTGGGTGAAGGCGTGATGTATGATGTCGCTTCCGCCCCGAATCCGGACCCGGAAAAGAAGGGCCAGCTTCGCTATACGTTGACCGAGGCGAAGACCGGCGAGACGGTCGTCGTTGATTCGGACGGCGATGCGGCGCGTTCGCTCCAGTTGAGTCCGGACAGCAAGGTGACGGGCGGGCTGTATGTCATCGGCACCGAGCGCCACGAGTCGCGCCGGATCGACCGGCAGTTGCGCGGCCGCTGCGCCCGCCAGGGCGACCCGGGTCTGAGCAAGTTCTTCCTCTCGCTCGAGGACGAGCTGCTGCGCATCTTCCTCCAGGGCAACATTGCCTCCCGACTGATGGAAGGCACGATGAAGGAGGGCGAGGAGCTCGAGCATCCGTGGCTCAACCGCTCGATCGAGAGCGCCCAGAAGAAGGTCGAGCAGCAGAATTTCGCCATCCGCAAGCGCCTGCTGCAATACGACGACGTCCTCAACAAGCAGCGCGAGGTCATCTACGGCATCCGCAACGGCGCGATCCACAGCGAGCGGCCGAAGGACATCATCTTCGACATGGTCGAGGAAGAGCTGGCGGTGCGTCTGGAGGCCGCCGGTTTTGACACCAAAACGGGTTCCGTGCCGGCCGCGGTCGAAAGCCTGGTCGGCTGGGTCAACTCGCATTTTCCGATCGCGCTCAAGATCGCGGAGTTCGACGGGAAGGACGGCAAGGCCGCGCTCGCGCTCGTCGTGGAGCGGGTCAAGAAGGCCTATGCCTTCAAGGAATCGGTCGAGGTGCCGGAGGCGCTGGCCGCCCTGGAGCGTTACGTGGTCATCAACGCGATTGACCATCATTGGCAGGAGCACCTGACCGAAATGGAGGAATTGCGCCGCTCGATCGGACTGCGGAGTTACGGGCAGAAAGACCCGCTGCAGGAATACAAGGGCGAGGCCTACCGGTATTTCGAGGAGTTGATGAACAACGTGCGCCTGCAGATCTGCACCGGGCTTTTCCGGTCGACCACGAATCTGCAGGCGTTCGAGAACATGCTGGCGATTCTTTCGCGCAGCGCGCGCCTGCAGGGGCCGGAAACGCCGGCGCCGAACGGCGGTGTCCCGGCGGCGGCCCGGCCGGCGCCAGCGCCCGCGGCCCCGCCCGGCGCGCCACCCCGGCGTCTCGGCGGCCTCGACATGCCCCTGCCGGACGCCGACCCGGAGCCGGAGCGCGGACCGGGCGAGCGCGAGGTGCAACTGCCCAAGGTCACGGTCCGCCGCGACACGCCCAAGGTCGGCCGCAACGATCCCTGTCCCTGCGGCAGCGGCAAGAAATACAAGCACTGCCACGGGAAGTGAGGGGCAGGGAATTGCGCCTTGGCGGCTGAACTGTAGGAGCCTGCTCGCAGGCGACGATAACCGAGTGTCCGCCCCTGTAGGAGCTTGCTTGCAAGCGATGTTTCTCATCGCCTGTGGACGGGCTCCTGTCGGGGCAGCGCGACCGAGCTCTTGATCGCCTGTAAACAGGCTCCTACAAAAAACCCTGAATCGCCTGCAAGCAGGCTCCGACATTACCCGCGTGTCCACTGATTCCCAAATCTCTCCAGCCGTCCCCGATCCGTATGACGTGCCGCCGCCATGGTGGCAGCGGCAGGCCGACTGGGTGTGGGCGGTGAGCGTCGGCGCGTTGACCGCCGTCCTCACCGTCGTCTCGTTTCCCCCGTACAACGCGTCCCAGTTCGCCTATGCTTTTGCGGTGCCGGCGATGTTCTGGGCCTACCGCCGCCCGGCGTTCCGTTGGTACGCCGGTACGCTGTTGGCGGCGCAGGCGGTGGCTTGGACGGCGATCTTGTGGTGGCTGCACCCGGTCACCTGGGTCGGCCTTTTCCTGTTGGGTCCCATCGTCGGTGCCTGGGTCGGCGTGTGGTATCTGGCGGCGTGGTGGGCGATGCCGCGGATGGGCGACCGGCCCGCCGCCACGCGATTGCTGGGCCTGGTGGCGCTGGCCGGCGGGTGGGTCGTCATCGAATGGACCCGGACCTGGCTGCTGGGCGGATTCCCGTGGCTTCCCCTGGCGGCGAGCCAGTGGCAACGCACGAGCGTGCTCCAGATCGCGGCGTTCACGGGGGCCGGCGGAGTATCGTTCGTGCTCATCGCCGTGAACATCGGTTTTGCCGCCGTGGCCCACAGCCTGTTCCACGACCGCCAGACCGGCTGGCGTCTGCGACGTCCCGAGTTTCTCTTCGCGCTGTTCCTGTTGATGGTGTGCGTAAGCGTGCAGGTCCAGGTGGCATTTGACCGCGCGCGCTTCTCGGTGCCGCTGGCCCACGTCGCCTTCGTGCAGCCGGCCATTCCGCAGGCGGTAAAGTGGGATCCGGCGAAGGGAGAATCCATCTTTGAAACGCTGGAAAAGGGCACGCTGGTGGCGGCGGCGAACCATCCCGACCTCATCCTGTGGCCGGAAGCAAGCACGCCATGGGCGGTGCGCGGCGACGAACAGGTGCGCGAACGCGTCGAGTCGTTGGTGGCCCGCGCCGGGGCGCCGGTCGTCCTCGGGTCGATCGTGATCGAACACCGGGCCCAACCCGATGAGGCCTGGTACAACGGGATGCTGGTCGTGACGCCTGATCTGGGTTTGCAGACGGCTTATTATGCCAAGCGGCATCTGGTGCCGTTTGGCGAATATGTGCCGCTGCGTTTTCTGTTCGGCTGGCTGAACAAGTTCGTGCCGGTTGGCGATGACTTCGGCCGTGGCGTGTCGGCGGCTCCGCTGCTGGTCCCCGTGCACAAGGAATCGCTGGCCGTCGGCCCGCTCATCTGTTTCGAGGATATCTTTCCCGCACTGGCCCGCGCCGACGTGCGCGACGGCGCCGATTTGCTCTTTGTGGCGACCAACGACGCCTGGTACGGCGAAGGGGGCGCGGCCTACCAGCATGCGGCGCACTCCGTGCTGCGGGCCGTCGAAACCCGCCGGCCGGTTCTGCGCTGTGGCAACAACGGCTGGAGCGGTTGGATCGACGAATTCGGCGCCATCCGCGGCGTGATGCTCGATGATCAGGGCAGCATCTACCTCCGCGGGGTGAAAAGCCTGCCGGTCAGGCGCGACGTCCGCTGGATCGGCCGCCAAAGCTTCTACGTAGAACACGGCGACTGGTTCGTCGTCGTCTGCGCTGCGCTGGCTGCGTTTGGATTCCTTTTGCTGAGAACGGCCCCCGTGCCGACCAGCGGAGCAAAGGAGGCAGATGCGGATCTGCCAAGCGTTCTGTAGAAGCCGGCTGGCAGGCGATTGTGGTTGTCGCCTGCCAGCCGGCTCCTACAACCGCCAGCTCGTTTAGACGTTGGTTTCCGCTTCCCGTGCCATCAGCCAGAGCAGGTCGGAGACGCGGTTCAGGTACTGCAATAACAGCGGCCGCACTGCCTTGCCGTGGCGGGGGAGGGCGACGAGCCGGCGCTCCGCGCGCCGGGCGGCGGTCCGCGCGAGGTCGAGCGCGGCGGCATGGTCGGTGCCTCCCGGCGTGGCCCAGCCGTCAAACTTCACCTGTTTCGCCTCGATGGCGGCGACCGCCGCATCGACCCGCGCGAGTTCCGCCTCGCCCACCTTCGCAAATTTCGAGGTCGCGTAGCGCCCGCCGTCGGTTTCCGCGCAGGCGATTTCGCCCATGAGCGCAACGAGGTCATGTTGGATCAGTTCGAGCGCGGCCTTGCGGCTGGCGTCAGGGCTGGTGGCCTTCGCCAGCCCCAGGGCGGCGTTAAGCTCGTCGACGCTGCCCACCGCTTCGATTTGCGGATGGTCCTTGGGCACGCGCTGGCCGTAGAGGAGGCCGGTGGTGCCGTCATCGCCCGTGCGAGTCGAAATGGAACGAGACATGGGGGAAAAAGGCGGAAAGGCTGAAGAACTGAAAGGCTGAAAGCTGAACGCGCAGAGGCAGGCGGCCAATTGTTATCGTTCTCGCAAGCTTGCCCGTTCTTCGGCCTGTGTGCGATTCTCTTCCCTTGAGCACCTGCGGCCTCAGCCCGCTTTCTTCATCGCTTCGCGGGTCTGCTTCTTCAGCGCTTTCAGGGCCGGATCGAGCCTGGCCAGGGTCTTCTTGTCCATGCGATCGATGAAGAGCACGCCGTTGATATGGTCGGCCTCATGCTGGACGCAGCGTGAGAGCAAGCCGGTGCACTCGAGGGTATGCGGGTGGCCCTGCACATCTTGATACCGGACCCGGATTCGATCAGACCGGATGACGTCGCCCCGGATATTGGGGAACGACAGGCAGCCTTCCTCGGACTCCGCGGAGGGTTCGCGATCAGCAGCGACCGAGGGATTCACCAGCGTCAGCGGCATGATCAATTCCTTCGGCGGCTTCTTGCCGTCGAGCAGCCAGGTGTAGTCGACCTCGGCCTGCCGCAAGTCGACGACACAGAGCTGGATCGCCTGGCCAATCTGCTGCGCGGCGAGCCCGATGCCGCCGGCGGCATCCATCGTTTCCACCATATTATCCGCCAACCGGGCCAAGGCAGCGTCGAAAGTGGTGATCTTCTCGCCTTTTTTGCGCAAGACGGGGTCGTTGTAATGAACAATTTGCAGCAACATGGGTCGATGCAGCATAAGGGTGCTTCAGTATTTCGGCTCCGCAATTAAATTGTGATCATTCCAAAGTTGATCCATGGTTGAATCATTCATGAACGATCCTGTTCCCCAGGCTGCCGGGTCGCCGCCAGCCACCTCCTTGGCGCTGATTTTCGCCGGGGTGGTTCTGTTGGTGGGTTCGTGGATGCTGCCGGTCAATTTAAAGTCGCTGAGTCCCGTGCTCCTGCGGGAAGCCGGCCGCGGCACGCCTTCGCTCACGAATTTTGGACTGCAGCTCGTCGAATCGGAGAAACCCGGTCCCGCGGCGATGGTTTTCGCCGCCGCCCAAAAAGTCGGCGACCCCGGGACTTCGAGGCTGGCGAACGCCCTGACCGCGTTTGGCGAGCGGCAGAAGGAATTCGTCGCCTGGGGCGGCTGGGATCCATTTCTTGATCCGCTCTTCAAACTCAAGGAGAACACCGGCCGGACCGAGAGCACGCCGGTGCTGACGTTTTTCATTGCCGAAGATGCGCGGGATTCGCTGCGCCATTATCTGGCCAATTCCCGCTCGCCGGGCGTCCAGGCCGTCTTGCACACGCGCGACATCACCCGGACGGCCCGCTTTGTGCCGGCGACGCAACCCGGTGGGCAGCCCCTCGATGCCGTCATCCTCCTTACCGCCTTGCTTTACCAAGGTGAACACCTCTCGCCATCGCTCCAACGCGAGATCAAGCGGCTGGCCGATGACGCGGTGCGGACGCGTCAACTGGGTGAGCTCGAATGGACCTACCTTGACCTGCTGGCCTTGGGACGCCGGCTCAACTGGGTCCAGCTCGGCGAACTGCTCCGCCTGACCAATGACAGCCAGACGGTGAACGAGTTCGCGCATCTGGCGCAGGTGGCGCCCGACCAGTTGCCGCTGCTCTATTCCGCCGCGCTTTTCACCGGATCGGCTGACCGCGTGGAGCGGTATCTGCTCGCCTATGGCAAGAGCGGTGGCGACGACCTTCGGCTCGCGCTGGGGCTGGGACAGGGGGCGGTCGAACAACTGATGCTCCGTCAGGTGCCGGTCAACCGGGGGTTGACGACCCCGCTCGATTTCACCGGTGCATTCCCGCTATTGCACCCGAAGCTCGCTCTTCTCGCGAAATACCTCGGCTATTTCCTGGGCGCTTTCCTCCTCTTGCGCGGCCTGGACCGGTGGCTGTTTGCCCCGCTGCGGCGGGCCGCCCGGCGGGCGGGCGAAATCAAGATGCTGCCACGCGTCCAAAGCAGCGCCTTCGCGTTGCTCATTGCCTTCGTCATCATCATCACCACCGAACCTTTTCTCCTCCGGGCCGCGCCGCCGTCGGAATATCGGGTCAGACTCGTCATCCCGGTTCTGGCCAACGCTGCCACCCCGGCGCCCGCACCTTCAACCTCGACTCCCTCCACTATGGACAAATCTACCATCATCTCCATCGGCATCTTCGCGATGTTTCAGGTCGTGACCTATCTGTTCTGCCTGATGAAAATCAGTGAAATCGACCGGCAGGACGTGCCGCCCGCGTTCAAGCTGCGGCTCATGGAAAACGAGGAGAACCTGTTCGACAGCGGTCTGTATGTCGGCATGATTGGCACCGCCACTGCCCTGGTGCTGCAGGTGGTGGGCATCATTGAGCCCAACCTGCTCGCCGCGTATTCCTCCAACCTGTTCGGCATCGTCTGCGTGGCCTTTGTCAAGATCCGCCACGTGCGGGGCTACAAACGGCAGCTCATCGTGGCCGCCCAGCAGCTTGCGGCCCCGACGCCCCAGACTGCGCCTCTTGCGTCATGAACAAGACGCTCCTGTTGATCGTGGTCGATTTCCTCTTCCTGAATCTCATCGCCCTCACGCGTTGGGAGAAGGCGGAGCCGACCCATCCGCGCCAGCTGCCGGTGCCGATGGTGGCCGGAAACATGCCGCCGCGCGATCAGGACCTGGTCGAGCTCATGCGTCTTTCGCTGGCCGATGAGCAGAAGGTGCGTGAACAAACCTCCGCTGAGCTTCAGGCGGCGCAGACCGAGATCCAGTCCCGGGGCCAAAACCTGGCCCAGCTCCAGCAGGCCAAGGCGCAGGTCGAGTCGTCGCTGACGACCACGCAGCAGAATGTCCGCGAGTTGAACGAGAAGGTCGCGGCGGCGGCGCAGGAAACGAACATGACCAAGGAGCGCCTCGCGCAGATCCAGCGCCAGCTCGAGGAGAAACAGGCCGAAGCCGAGCGCCAGAGGCAACAGCTCGCGGCGTTGGCGCAACAGCAGAGCGAGGCCCAGCAGCGCATCGAGGGGCTCAACGTGGCGGTCAAGGTCGCCCAACAGGAGAAATCGCTGATCCAGGCAAATCTCGACGAGGCCAAGCAGCAGGTCGAGGTGGAGCGCGTGGAACGGCAGAAGGTGATGGCGCAGACCGGCCAGTTGGCCGAAGGCGTCGGGCAACTGGCGCAAAGATCCGGCGAGATCGCCCAGGAGATTCGTTCCAATCAGCCGATCAACGCCAACACCCTGTTCAATGATTTCCTCAACAACCGCGTTTCCACCACGCTCTCCACCTACCGGAAGGTTCTGCTCGGATCGGGCGTCAACGAGCGGGAGACCAGCACGGTGCTGGTGACGGACGGCAAGGCCGTCTACGCGCTGCTGCATGCGAACGAGACGCCCTTCTCCGTGACCGGGACCGACCAGCCCGTCGATTGGGAACGGATCACCGGGCAGTTTGGCCGGCCGCCGGTGACGGCGCCCGTGGGCGAGGTGGATTTCCTTTCCATCGACCCGCGCGTGCTCGTGATTCCCGTCGAGGCCGATCTGGTCGCGCGGTTGGGCGTGAAGGTGTACAAGACCGCGCTCGAGCCGTTCAAATTCCCCGAGGCGGTCCTGGTCAGTCATGGCGGCGCCGGGTACGGGGAAGTGCCGTTCAAAGTCGATCCCCAGACGCCGCAATATGTCCGCATGGACAACCGGCTCATCAAGCATTTGATCCGCGAATTTACTCCGACGGCGGGGGACCTGGTATTCTCGAAGACCGGCGATTTGATCGGCATCATGGTCAACAGCGACTATTGCGCCGTGGTCGACAATTTCCTGTCCGCCAAGACGATCAAGACCGGCGCCGACACGCTGGATCAGCATACGAGCGGCATTCTCGCCGAGATGAATTCCCGCCTGCTCGGCCTGCCCTCCCGCCTGCAGTAACGCCCGCGCGGCCTGGCGGGGCAAGCTCCACAGCGGTTCTGGCGAGGATGCAGGGCCTGCTAGCGCACGTTGCGGAGAATCGCTTGCAAGCAAGCTCCTACATGCACGCCGCCGGGTTTGTCGGAGCCTGTTTACAGGCGATTTCTTCGCCGGGTGGTGGGCGTGCCTGAGACCGTCTCAACCGGCAGCCGATAATGGCGCACCAGCTTGTGCAGCAGCGGCACATTCTGACCGGCCACGCCGGCTGGTCCTTGATCTGCTCGAAGCGGATGCGTTGCCGCCGGTCATTCTGGCGGACGCGGTGGATATCTTGCACGCCCTCTCGCGCCGGCCGCATCCGCCGTGCTCGACGGCTCCGAGGTCGACGGGGTGGAGCTATTGGCGCGGTTCCGGCAGCGCGCGGCGGAGGAGTTTGCCGGGCGCGACCAGGAAACCGACGCGATCCTCGCCCTGTGGCGCCGGGTCGAAGCCGGCCTGGCCAGCGACGTGGATCAGCTCATCGGTGTCGTCGACTGGGTGACCAAGCGCCATTTGCTCGAGACCTTCCGGCGGAGCGAGGACCTGGCGTGGAACGATCCGTGGCTGGAGGCGCAGGACCTTGAATACCACCACATCGACCCGGCGCGGAGCCTGGGGCTCGCCCTGACGGATCTGGCTGGTTCCTGGGCCGGGGGATTGGAGGACTCCGCGGCATTGGCGCAGCCGCCGTCGGGGACCCGGGCGACCGTGCGCAGCAATCCGATGCGCCAGTTGGCGGCGACCGGCCAGCCCTACAAGGTGGACTGGCATTTCGTCCAGAGTGAAGGCCGCGAGCCGGTGGTGCTGTTGGACCCGTTCGCCACCCGGATCACGCCTGGCTGGCGGAACCTGGGGCCGCGAAAGTGACGTAGAGCAGATGACTCAGCCGCTGGGTGATTTTGTACAGGCGGTCGCGATCCCCCGCGCGCTCGAAGCGTGTGCGCCGGCGCTCGCGGATCGCATCCAATTCTCGCCGCAGGACCGGTGCATCGAGGCGGAACACGGTGAAAGGGTCAGCGACGAGGGAGTGGGGCCAGGGCTGGGGAAGGGATGTGGCGGATGGAGAATCGGCCAAGGGAGCGGTGCGATCATACGCCGGGAGGACGCAGCAGCGGATTTTCATGGGAGGTGGCGCTCCCCGCATAGAACCACGCCCCAAGGCTTCTTTCCGTCCGGCGCAAAGACCATCTTGGGTACCGGGCATCGTCGTTGGCCCAGTCTTGTCCATGCAGTCGGACTACATTCTTCCTGAAGCAGCCGTGGCGCCAGACGGTGGAGCCCGCCGTCCCTGGCGGGCTTTGAATTTCGCCGTCGAAAAACCCGCCGGGACGGCGGGTTCCACCTTCGTCAACTGAATCATTCCGCCTCAGAGTTGATCGTCGATCCCGGGAATCATTGAGAGGAAGAAAACCTCGATCCGCCTGCCGCAGCTCATCGGCTCATGGAATAGGGTGACCGGCTCGCCGTTCGCTTCGCCGGTCCAGGTGACGACCTGGCGCGGTGGGCCGCGGCGGTCGTCGGCAGCGGGGCGCGGGTCGGGCTGCAGCTGGATCCGCCAGCTTCGCGTGGGCAACCGGTCGTTGTTGATGCTCTCGGCGAGCATGGCGGACAGCGCCGCACTGTTCACGACCACGGCGACCTCCGTATTGAGATCGTGGGAGCGCGGATCCAGGTTGAAGCTTCCGATCCACGCGGTCTGGCCGTCAAAGACCAGCACTTTCGAATGCAGGGCGGCATACGACGGGCGGAGACGCGGCCATTTGCGATCCCGGCGCTCTTGCGCGGGATGGACCTTGTACTCGTACAGATCCACCCCCGCCGCGACGAGGTCGCGCCGCCATTTCTGGTAGGCGCAGTACACCATCGGAACATCAGTCGTCTCCAGCGCGCTCGTCACCAAACGGATGCTCACACCGCGCGCGCGCAACTGCCGGAAGATCTCAAGCCCGTCCCGGCCGGGAACGAAATAGGCCGCTTCGATGAGCACCTCCTGTTTCGCCCGCGCGAATTCCTGATCGAGTCGTTGGGCGACGGGCCTTGTCTCGGGCGAAGTACCCGCGATCTTTTGCGGCGGATCGGTGACGACCTCCCCGCGCGCCCAGACAAGCGATTGTCCGTCATTGGCGAGGTCCGTGACGTCGTGGCCGCGGGTTTCCGAGTATTCTTCGTCAAATCGTTCGGCGTTCTTGACCCGCGCCTTCAGTTTATGTCGCAGTTTCTCCAGATCGGCGGCCGTTCGCGTCCGCATGCCCAAAGCGACTGCCGGGATTGACCAGGCACTGTTCCAATATTGGTCAAAGGCGGCCGACGCCTGCGTGGTCGCCGGGCCGGCGATCAGGACATCGAAATCCCGGAAGATATTGTTGGCACGGACGTTGAAATAGTCGTTGCCGACATTTCTGCCCCCGAGAATCGTGAACTCGTTGTCGACGATGAAGAGCTTGTTGTGCATGCGGCGGGTCGAGCGGCGGAAGTGCAGCGCGTATTCCAGCAGCCGGGCCCACCGCGGCCGGAAGAGCGTCGGGTTGAAGACCCGGACCTGGATCTTCGGGTGCACGGAGAGCGCAATCAGCTCGCTGTCGCTTCCGAGATTGTAGTCGTCGAGCAACAAGCGCACGCGGACTCCGCGGTCGGCGGCCTCCAGCAGATGTTCCGCCAGGATGCTGCCGGCTTCGTCGGAATCGTAGATGTAGTACTGGGCGTCAATCGTTTGATCCGCGGCGTCGGCCAGGGCGGCGCGGGCCACGAGAGATTCGAGGCCGTACTCGAGGAGGCCGAACCCCGACTCGCCGGGGTGGCGTTGTTCGGCCTGAGCCACGGCCCGACCGAGGCGCGTGGCCTCCGGATGTTCGAAGGCGAAAGACGGCGGCGCCGGTGCCGTCGGGTGCAGGGTGGCGCACCCCGAGGCGAAGGCCAGCAGGAGTCCCGGCCCCAGGAACCAGGCGAGCCGTCCAATGATTCCGGCCCATTCACGCTGCGATTTGGCGGGCATTGGCAGCAGCGGATTATCCCTGATTCCTCGCACCGCGACCGCCTGCGGGATGCGGAGCAACGGCGGCCGAGGGACGAATCATTAGGCGAACTTGGGGCCGATTGCCGCCGGCTTCAAGGATCATGATGCGGAGGCGGGAAGACAAAAAGGCGTATCTCCATTCTTGCCCATGGAGACGCGCGCTGGGCTCCGTAGGCCCGGCGAAGGAGGCTCGTCGCGGGTTGGCCGGACCGCGGCGGAGGCGCCGCGGCTCCAGATAACTGCCGGGGCGCGGGATAAACCGGGGCGGTGAAGTTTGCGGGCCAGGCAAGCTCCGCGTTTTCAGTGGGGTTAGACCCCATGGTTTGCGTGAGCCATCGGCAGTACCGTCGCACCTAGGGAAACCACGGCCTCCGAGCTGCAGTGGCCAATCCGCTGAATGACGTCCGCGTCGTCTTTCCGGAACACTGTCTCACCCCCCACCGCAGTTGTTATGAATCGTCAGTCCAACCCACAGAAGCCATGAAAACAATCTGCCACACCTCCGTCTTATTGCTCGGCTTGACCACGCTGGCTTTCACCGGCTTCAGCAAGGCTGAGCAGGTGGAACCCGCTGCAGGCGCGCCCGGCGCTGTCCAGACTTCCACCGAGACCTCAGCCAGGCTGAAAGGCTATACCTTCGAACAGCGCGCGGAGTTCTCCATCTTCGTGAAGCAGCTCGGGACACAATCCGATGCCGCCATTGCCGAATTGAATGCGGGCTACACTGAAATGATGGCCACTCCGGCCCGCCGCGCCGCCATGGAGGCGCTCAGGCGCGCGGCGGCCGATTTCAAAGACAAGACCTCCGCCCTCGACAACGCGAGCGCCGAGACTTGGGAAACGATCAAGTCGAACCTCGTCACTTCCTGGGTGAACCTGCAGAGCGCGCTCGCCAAGGCCCGTGAGGAAAAGGCCTGAGAAC
>DASRKV010000059.1:0-24425 GCA_035648795.1 Opitutaceae bacterium | reverse complement strand
GAACCGCTGGCCGACGGCCAGGTGCTTCCGTTCTGGGGCGGGCTGCGCGTGGTGCACCTGCCGGGGCACACAGCAGGGCATTGTGGCTTTTTTAGCGAACGTCACG
This sequence comes from Opitutaceae bacterium, assembly GCA_035648795.1. Lineage (GTDB taxonomy): Bacteria > Verrucomicrobiota > Verrucomicrobiia > Opitutales > Opitutaceae > Fen-1467. The sequence goes on along the minus strand of DASRKV010000059.1, from coordinate 24,319 downwards.
GACTGCTCTTCTCCGGCGATCTGTTTGTCAGCTATCGATCGCGCGCCTCGCTGCCGCCGCCCATCTTCAACTCATTTCCCGAGCTGATTCCTGCTAGTCTGGAGAAGGTGCGCAAACTCGATCCCCCCGGCATCGTTCCCAGCCATTATTGGGGAACGGACTGGACGCGGCATCGTCGGAAATTCGCTGCGCTTTGCGCGCGACTGGCTGCGCAACGCCGCCAGGTTTCGCCCTCCGAACCGCCGCCGTGACCCATGCGCGGCCCTCCCGCGATTTCTTCATCCGGCGACCGGCCCCCATTGAGTCTCCCGGCTATCGATGGGTACTCTGCAGCGTGACTTCTGCGGGCGCCAAGCCATCGGATTGAGCCTTGAGCGTGATCGCGCCCGGCTCGCCGGCCCTGGTGCGCACGATCACGAGCGCCAATCCATTATAGGCATGGCGTTCCTGCGCTTGGAATGGCGCAAAACTGGTGGCGTCGCCGTTGTCCACCGCCGCGATCTCGCCCGGACCGCTCAGCTCGAACTTCACGAGATTCCTGGCGCGCGGCACGAGGAGCCCGTCCCCGTCGGCGATCGTCACCGTGACGAAGGCCAGATCCGAGCCGTCGGCCTCGAGCGTCGCGCGGTCCGCCGCGAGCGCGATCCTGGCCGGGGCGCCCGTGGTCTTGACGACGTCTTCCGCCCATTTCTGACCGCGCTTGTAGGCCACCACCTTCAATTCTCCGGGCTGGTATTTCACCTCGTCCCAGCGCAGCCGATACTGTCGCGGCTCCATCTTCCTCCGGCCGAGCGACCGGCCGTTGAGGAAAAGCTCGGCCTCGTCGCCCGAAGTGTAGACGAAGACCGGTGTGACCTGGCCGACGCGATCCGGCCAGTTCCAGTGCGGCAGGATGTGCGCCATCGCGAAATCCGGCCGCCAGCGCGCCTGGTAAATGAAGAACCGGTCCTTCTTGAATCCGGCGAGGTCCAGGATGCCGAAATAAGAACTGCGCGACGGCACCGTGATCTTGCCAAGCGCCTTCAACTCCTGCGCCATGGCCGCCTGCTCCGCCGGGTCGGAGAAATTCAGGAGGGCGGTGGAGTCGGCATTGTAGGGCGTGGGCTCGCCGAGGTAGTCGAATCCGGTCCATACAAATTCGCCCGCGGCGAACGGCGCCTCGTCGAGTCCCTTGAATTCGACGTCGGGCGGCCAGGCCCACGGCGGCGCCGAAAGATCGTAGGAACTGACCTGGAAATTCGCGCGGCCCCCGGCCTTGTCGTTGCTGACGGGAAAGAAATATTCGCCCCGGGAACTCACGCATGACGCCGTTTCGCTGCCGAACACGGGAATCGTCGGGTGCTGCTCGTGGAACGATTTGTATCCCGTCGGCTTGTAGTTGTAGCCGAACACGTCGACCGCCGTCTGAAATCCGTTGTCGCCCGATTCAAGGTGGTTGCACGCCGTCGTGATCGGCCGCGTGCGATCTTCTTCCCGCACGATTCCGGCGAGGCGGGCCGCCAGCCTCCACCCTTCCGTGTCCTGCTGCTCCATAATCTCGTTGCCGATGCTCCAGAGGATCACACTCGGATGATTGCGATCGCGCCGGACCAGGGCCCGCAGATCCTTCTCGGCCCAATCGTCAAACAGCCGGTGGTAATCGTTGGGCCGCTTGCCCTGGCGCCAGCAATCAAACGCTTCGTCCATCACCAACATCCCCAGGCGATCGCAGAGTTCGACCAATTCCGGCGCGGGCGGATTGTGGCTGGTGCGGATGGCATTGCAGCCCATCTCCTGGAGCAATTGGATCTGGCGCTCCAGCGCGCGCGCATTGACGGCGGCGCCCAGCGCTCCGAGATCGTGATGATCGCAGACCCCGTTGATCCGCACGTGCTCGCCGTTCAGGAAAAACCCCTTGGCCGGGTCGAAGCGGATGGTGCGGATGCCAAAGGGCGTTTCGCAGCGATCCACGATCTTTCCGTTTTGGTCGACCGTCGTGACAGCCACGTACCGGTTCGGATGCGGGAGGTCCCAGAGCCGCGGATTGCCGACCGTCAGCAGATGCGATCGCGCGGCCGTCCGGGCCTTCGCTGGATCGATCTCCACGAGGATCGTGTCGGACGTCGCCACCGGAGAAGCGCCGGCCCGGCCGTCAGCCCCGAGCTCGTAGATCCGGGTGGAGACGGACGCCTGGATCTTGTCCGCCGAGTCGTTCTGGATCACGAAATCCACGTTCACGGTGGCCGTCTCCTTCGTCACTTCCGGTGTGGTCACGAACGTCCCCCAATGCGCCACATGAACGGCCGCCGTCTTCAGCAGCCAGAGATGGCGATAGAGGCCGCCGCCCGGATACCAGCGCGAGGAATCCGGAGGATTGTCGAGGCGGATCGCAACGACGTTCTCTGCGCCCCATTTGACGAACGGCGTCAGATCGAGCTGGAACGAGGCATAGCCGTAGGGCCAGCCGCCGACGAATTGCCCGTTGAGCCACACGGCCGCGTACGCCATCGCGCCGTCGACCTCCAAGTAAAGGCGCTGCCTGGCCTCCGTCGATTCCGCGGTGAAATGTTTCCGGTACCAGCCGACGCCCGACCACGGCAGCTTGCCGGTGTCGCCGGGATACTCCTGTTTGAAAGGCCCTTCGATTCCCCAGTCGTGGGGCAGATTCAGTTTTCGCCAGGCGCCGTCATCAAAGCCGGCCTGCACGCACGGAATCTCTCCGCCGGGATTTCCCGCGGGCCGGACGGATTTCGCCGCCATGGCATTGAGCAGATCGCCCCCCGTCGCAATCACCCAGCTCTTGATCTTGCCATACTCCAGGGCGTCGCCCACGCCGGCCGGGTCGCCTTTTTGAAATCGCCAGCCGGCATCGAACAACACGCGGTCGCGCGGCAGGGAATCGGCCCACGCCGCGGCGGGTTGGGCCGCCAGAATACAGGCGCCGGCCATGAGGACCGATGACAGCCCGGCTCGCCCGGTCGGGGAGGAAGTGGAGGTACTGCGCTGAACGGGAAGCATGGACCGAAGATGTCTTGCGACGTTGAAGTTCGTTGAACGCGCCAAGATACCATCCGCCACCGCTTGTGCAATGCTGCGCCGAGCCGGCTGCGCTCGCAGCTATGCCTCAGGTTTCTGCCCGCCCGGCGCAAAACCCGTCTTGCGAATGGGGCGGCATCGTTCCCGGCAAGGTCCCCAACTTGAAATCCGCGGTTTCATCGCCACAGTGGACAGATGCCATACTGGGCCTGACCTATGCCGCGGTTGGATCCGATCAAGAACATCGTGGTGGTGATGATGGAGAACCGCTCCTTCGATCACCTCCTCGGGTACCTGAGCCTCCCGGAAAAGGGACGCGCCGATGTCGATGGCCTCCGGGCTGACGCCGCCTGGCTGAATGAGCATGCCAACCTCGATCAAGGACGGACGTTTGTACCGTTTCCTTCGCTCAATCCCTACACGATGCCCGGCGCGTTCGATCCGCCGCACGAACGCGCCAATGTCGCGGCCAATCTGGGACCGCTGCAGAGTGGCGTGTACCCCATGAAAGGATTTGTCAGCGGCATTCCTGCCACCGTCGCGGCCGACCCCGAGGTCCGCCGGCTGGTGATGAGCTACTTCGCCGCCGCCCAGGCGCCGGTCAACGAATTCTTCGCGTCGAATTTCGCGATCTGCGACCGCTGGTTTTCCGCCCTGCCCGCCGGCACCCAGCCAAACCGCCTCATGTCCATGAGCGGTTTTTCGAAAATCGAGGTCAACCAGACCCCGCTGCCGGATCAGGAGCTGGTGTATGACTGGCTCAACGCCCATCAGATCACCTGGCGCGTCTATCATCAGGGAATCCCGTTTTTCGCCCTGATGCCGAAATGGATTCCGCAGGTTCTCGGCGATGACCATTTCCGTTCATTCGACCGCTTGGAGGAGGATGTCCTGAACAATCCGCCGGCGGCCCTGCCCCGGGTGATCTTTGTTGAGCCGACGTACGGCGATTCTCCCCACTTGGGCCGGAGCACGGATGACCATGCGCCCGCCGGCATCAGCGACGGCCAGGAGTTCCTTCTCCAGGTCTACAACGCCGTGACGGCCGGCCCTAATTTCTGGCGTCAATGTGTTTTGATCGTCGACTACGACGAACACGGCGGATTTTACGATCATGTCTCGCCGCCCCTGATCACCACGGCGCCGCCGCCGGGAGCCGCCTACGCGCCATTCGACTCCCTCGGCGTCCGCACGCCCGGGTACGTGATCTCGCCGTTCGTTCGCCGGGGCTCGGTGAGCCATGCCCTCTTTGACCATACCTCGGTGCTGAAGTTTATCGGTGAAAAATTCGGCCCCGGCGGCTCTTATTCGGATCTCCTCGATCAACGTCCCGTCGGCAGCGTTTCGGCGGCGCTCGATTTCGACCAGCCGATCAACGATCCCCCCGCGGTCCCGCCGCTTGACGGTTACCTGGCCCAACGTCCGCCGGCTCCCGCCGGCGCGACGGCGCCGACTCCGAGCACGCCGTTGCAGCAGGCCTTCGCCGATGCGTTGAGGCATCTCCAGGAAAATGGAGCCGGACCCGATCACCCGAAATTCGGCCCGCTGATTGCAGCGCTCGCGGCTCCGCCCGTGCCGGCTCAATTAAATCCGATTTCACCATGAACCCGTCGCGGCCGAGCGATCTTTGGAGGGGCACCGTGGCGTTGGTCGCGGTCCTGATCGGAGGGGGATGCTTCCTGTTCCCCGCCGCCCGCAGCACCTATCGTTCCATCCACGAATATGCGATTGCGGGCGATGCTGCCGGGGTCGCGGACGATCTCAATCGCACGCCCTCGGACCTCAACCTGCCGGATGACGCGGGCCAGACTCCCCTGCATCTGGCAACGGTCCACTGCCGGATCGACGTGGTGAAGCTGCTCATCGCCAAGGGAGCCGATCTCAATCGCAAGGCGAAGGGCGGCGCCACGCCGCTTCACCTCGCCGCCCAGGAAGGCTGCGCCGACGCGGTCACCGCGCTGCTGGCCGCGGGGGCCGAGGTGAATCCGCGCGACGATCAGGGGCGTACCCCGCTCGGAAGGGCAAAGGAGTGGAACAAGCCGGCGGTGGTACCACTGCTCCAGGCGCACGGCGGAACCGATTGAGCCGCTGTCCCGCGCGCGCCGAAACCTACAGCTTCTCGTCCGCAACCGGCCGATCGCGACGCGTGTCCGGCAGGCCGGGACAGTTGTGGGCGACAAATCCGTCGACGTTCTTGAGCACGACCGTCGGCACGCCGGCCGCCGGCACCGCTTTCACGTGGTCGAAATCCGCGCCCACCACGTCGTCGAGGTTGATCGCCGGCCGGAAATCCTCCTTCTGGGTTCGCAGTTCAACGTGGTCGAGGGAGAGGTTTTTCACGTGCCGGGCAAACAGGCCCCAGGATGAAATCGTGCCGAAGCGACCCGGCTCGGGATACTCCTTCTCCTCTTCCGGCACGGCGCGCGCGGCCTCCTCCTTCGTGCCGCCGCCCCGGTATTCGATCAAAATATTGCTGAGGCTCACGTCCTCGATGCGGCTGCCGGGAATCCCGACGATCAGGATGCCGTGCGCCGGGGCAACATTGGAGGCGACCACGTTGGCGATCGTGATCCGCCGGGCGACGCCCACCGGCGGATGGTTGGGTCCGCGCAGCCGCGCGCCCAGACGGATGAAAATCGGCGCGTTGACGATGTCGCGCATCGTGAGGCCCGTGACCATCACGTCTTCCATCCAGCCGCCGTCGACCTCTTCGAGCGCCAGGCCGCTGCAATAATCGAAGACGCAGTTGGCGATCGTGATGTTCTTGAAACCGCCGTTGGCCTCGGTGCCGAACTTGATCCGACCGGTCGGTCCGCCGTACGCCCGCGGGGTGCGCCGACAGGTGCCATCGAGCAGCGAGCCTTCATCATAGCCGCTGACCTGACAGCCGGTGATCGTGACATTCTGGGTCAGCCGGTTGTAGCCTAGCGCGAAGCTGCTCTTGGGACAGATGCCGTCGTCGTTGGGCGAGTTGACCGTGCAGTTGGCGACACGGACGTTCTGGCAGCAGTCAAAGTCGATGCCGTCGCGGTTCGTGTCGATCGTGAGGCCGTCGCAGACCCAGTTGTCGACCCCCGTGGCGAGAATGGCGAAATGGCCGCCGTGATAGATCGTGAAGTCGCGGAAGATGACGTTGCGGCAGTTCTTGAGCGCGATCGCCTTGTTGCCAGTTCCAGCGGCCAGCGTGTCTTCCGGATTGGGATAACCGAAAGGAGTTTTGGCGATGCCTTTGTCGGACGGCGGAGCCGCTGGCAGTGGCGGACGCGGTTCACCGGGCAGCGGATCCTTGCGTCCGTACCCGCGACTCAGCCCTTTGCCAAAAATCCGGCCCGGCCCGGTGATGGAGATGTTTGTCAGCCCTTCTCCCCAGATGAGGCTGTTGTGCCAATGGCAATGGCCGAAGTCCTGGTAGTTGTCCCACGGATTGGGCTCGGGCGCATCGTAGCCTCCGGGGGTTCCTTCCGCGGGCGGATCGGCCGCAAGGATCGTGGCGCCGTGATCGAGATGGAGCCCGACGTTGCTTTTCAGGTGAATCGAGTAGCTCGCGTACGCCCCCGAAGAGAACCAAACTGTTCCGCCGCCGGCGGCCGCCGCAGCTTCGATGGCGCGGTTGATGGCATCCGTGTCGAGCGTCCGGCCATCGCCACTCGCGCCGTAGGCCCGGACGTCAAATGTCCGCGCCGCAGGCTGCGACAGCATCACTGAGATCGGCGCCAGGAGGGCCAGAACAAGAACCCGGGCCAAGCCGGATCTGTGCAGTTGAAACTTGTAGGGCGGGGTCGCCGAACCCCGCCGTACCTCCGGAAACAGGGCGGCATCAGGCGATGCCGCCCAACAACCATTCGGTATCGTCGCGTATATTCGAGGGTCCTGCTTCGTCTGCATGATGAAGAGCTCGGCGCCTCAGCGCGGGCCTTGGTGTTCATCCTCGAGGGGCGCCTCTTCAGGGACCGTCCCATCTGGACGCGTTATGACAAAAGTGCCGCGCAGACGAATATCCTCGGACGAGGCGCCAATCATCACGGTGAACCGGCCCGGTTCGACCATCCAGTGGTCGTTCCGGTCATAGAGCTGAAGGTCCTCCGGCGTCAGCGCGAAGTGAACCGTCCGCGACTCTTTCGGTTCGAGGTGCACGCGCGCGAACCCGCGCAACACTTTCTCAAACGTGATCACACTGCTGTAGTCGTCCCGCAAATAGAGCTGCACCACCTCGTCGCCGGCGCGGCCACCCGTGTTGGCGACGTCACACGATACTTCGATCTGCCCGCTCGCTCCCTGGCGCGATGGATCGATCTTGAGATTGGCGTAGCTGAAGGTCGTGTAGCTCAGCCCATGACCGAAGGCAAAGAGCGGGCCCGTGACCTGCCCCGGATCGCGCGCCTGGGCGCCGGGATGCGTGGGGAAATTCAGCGGAATCTGGCCCACGCTACGGGGAAACGTGATCGGCAGCCGGCCGGCAGGGTCGTAGTCACCGACCAGGATGTCGGCCAGCGCATGCCCGCCTTCCTCGCCCGGAAACCACATCTCCAAAATCGCGGGCACGTGCTTCGCCTCCCAGTTGATGCTCTGCGGCCGGCCGCTGGCTACGACCAGGATCACCGGCGTGCCGGTCGCCGCCACCGCCTTGACGAGTTCCTCCTGATATCCCGGCAGATTCAGGCTGATGCGGCTGGCGGATTCGCGGCAGATGGCGTCGTTCTCGCCCACCACCACAATCGCCACGTCCGCGCCTTTTGCCGCCGCGGCAGCCGCCTCGATGCCCGCCTGAACCTTCGATGACGGCGGCTCCTTGTCGATATCGCTCTCGGGAAAATGTTCGTCAACGACGTCGCAGCCTTTTGCGTAGCGTATCTCGCATTGCGGCCCAAGCTTCTGACGGAGCCCGGCCAACGGAGTGACAAAATCCAGTTGTTGCGGTCCGTAACGGCTGCGCCAGGCGTCGGGATCGTCGGCGAGCGGGCCCGTCACCAGTATCGTGCGCAGGTCCCGGCGCAACGGCAGCAGGCCTCCTTCGTTTTTCAGCAGCACGATCGACTCCCGGGCGGCCCGGGCTGCGACGGCGAGGTGTTGCGGCGCCCGCACGATCCGGTCGGCCGCCGCCGGATCCTCCACGTACGGATGGTCGAAAAGTCCGAGCCAGTATTTGACGCGGAGAATGTCGCGCACCCGGGCGTTGACCGTTTCCTCGGCCAATTGTCCGGTGCGCACCAGCTCCCGCAGCGGCTTCAAGTAGGTCTCCGGCAGGGTGAAGTTCGTGTGGATGTCCAGGCCGGCCTCGACTGCCTGGCGCACGGCATCGGGGTAGTCGGCGGCAACGCGGTGCTTCGCCTGAATGAATTCCACCGCGTTGCTGTCGGAGACCACGTAGCCTTTGAATCCCCACTCCCGGCGCAAGATGTCGGTCAGAAACAGCCGGTTCGCCTCCATGGGAATGCCGTTGTAATCGTTATAGGAGGCCATGACGCCGAGCGCGCCCGCGTCACACACCGCCTTGCGAAACGGATACAGGAAAATTGTCTGCACGTCGCGCCACGTGACCTGCGGATCGGTGCGCGCGTCACCGTCCCGGCCGCCTTTGGGCACACTGTACACGGCAAAATGCTTGAGCGTGGATACGACGCGCTGCTCCTGAATACCGCGCACTTCCTCCATTCCGAGCTGACCCGCCAGGAACGGGTCCTCAGAGTAGTCTTCGATCGTCCGGCCCCAACGCGGATCGCGGGGCAGATCGAGCACCGGCGAGTAGATGTTGGTGTAGCCCAGCGCGCGCGCCTCCCGGCCGGTCACGCGGCCGATTTCGCGCACGAGCTCGCGGTCCCACGCGCTCGCGACCGCCAGCTCCGCCGGGAAGCTCGTGGCCTTGGAATGCAACAACCCCCGGATGCCCTCGTTGGTAAAATCGGCCGGCACCCCCAGGCGCGTCTGCTCGATGAAGAAGCGCTGCACTTCGTTCATCGCCCGCGCGTGCAGCGAATACGGGAGGGCATATTTCGGCCACGGATAGTCGTTCGAGAAACCCGTGTTGCCGTTCATGTGCTCGTCGATGTTCCCGACGCCGTCATTCCACGAGGCCAGCTTCCACGCCGCCGTCGGCAGTTCGTCCTTCAGCACGCGGGCGAAGCCGTAAAGCGTCCCCATCTGCGCTGTCTTTTCCTCCAGCGTCATCCGGCCCAGCAAATCGGTGATTCGAGCCTCGACGTCCAGCGCCGGATTCTCGTACGGGTCCTCCACCCCGTTCTTGTTCAAATCGATCCAGCCATCGTGGTAGATGCCGACGGCCGGAGCCTCGTGGACAAAGAGGCCCGGCGGAGGCGTCGCCGCCGGCACCATCGCCGCGGCGATCGCAAACAAGCTGGCGCCGCCAACCACGCCTCGACTGGCGGAGGTGAGAGGTGAGATCATGACGACAAAGAAGACTTTTGAAACGGCCAAACTCGTGGGCCGGTGAAATGCGGGTTACTCTTTCACCGTCGCAGTGATTCCGGCTGAAAAACCCGCCGGATTCAAGCTCGCGACTAAATTCGTGGTTCGATTCTGTTGAGAATCGGCCTCCGCAGCGCGAACAGTGAAATCACTGCTCAGCCAACCGGAGGGCAACCGTCTCCGGCTTGATGTCGACGGCGTCCTCCGGAGAGAGCGGCGCAATGTCGGAAGCAAGCGCCTTGATTTGCATCGCTGCGTCCCGCCCGCCCGATTCGTAATACAATCCCGTGCGCTCCGGGTCACCGCGGTCCAACGCCCGGAGGGTGACCAGCGCACCTGCGCCGGCGAGGCGCTCCGTGACGTCAACCGCCGCCCGGGCGGAGCTTTCGGGGTAAATGACGGTCACCTGCGTCCCACGAACCGCCCAATAAGCCTGCTTGACCTGTGCCTCGAGGGCCGCCGCATGGTTTTCCGCGGTTTCCAGCTTCTGCGACAATTCCGCGAGCTTTTGCTTTGAGCCTTCCAGATCCGCAGCCGACAGGATTTTGAGGCCGGCCATGTCCTGAATTGCGCGGTACACCCCGATGCCGGCGAGAAACCCGGTCAGCAACGTGCCCAGCAGCCAGATGGTCACGTTCTGCTCGATTTTGTCTCTGATGGGGGATCCGGCCATCGCAATCCGCTGCTCCTGCAACCGCCGAATACTATCGTTGTCCGCGGCCCGGAGCAAACCGGGCCCGCATTCATCTTGGTGTCCGGAGTAGGGGTCCAACCAGATTTACGCCTCAAAGCTAAGTCGCTCAACGACATCAAAGCCGCCTGAATTGGTGTCCCGTTTTTCGAGGCATGCCCACCGTCTCTTGGGAACGGTTCACTGGATCGTTCAGAGATTTGCCCCTTGATAATGATCCACCGCTGAAATATGGGCTCACGCCGAATTGCCCAGTAACGCTTTCTGGTTCCCCAACGCTGTTAGCCCCATGAAAATCCCATGGTACCTCCCGACGCAGAAATTGTCGAAGAGGCGGAGGTTCGCGTGAACGGCAAGAAATTTCTCCGCCTCCAGATGAAGGGTACTATTCAGAAGATAGAATTCGTCTATCTTGGGTACTACGGTTCGGGCGATTGGGGCACCGTTCAATTTTTAAGCTACACTTCCGCCAATCTGTTCAGAGAATACAAACCCCACTTTGAAGAGCTGCTCGATGGTTTAGTCATACTGGACGAGGGAAAGGGCTAACCCGGTTTAGCGAACTTTGGCCGATCCTGATTCAAATCACCCTTGCAACGATCTTCCTGTTAGTCATAATCTTCCACAGGTATGAACATCACGCTACCCCTAAGGAAGGTGGAGAGACGACTGGGCTCCCTTGCCGCGGAGATCGCCCGGCTGCGCAAACAAGCGGCCAAGCCTCGCTCCAAGACCAAACCCTCCAATGCTCTGTCCGATTCCGCCCGAGAGGCTCTCGTGGCCTATCTCGCCTTGACGCCAGCGCTGGATGAGGACGCGCTGCTTCAGACGCTCTTGAAGTGTGCCATGCACGTGGTCGGCGCAGGAGGCGCCGGGTTGACACTGGTTGATCCCCGAAAGCAGAAACTGGTTTTTCGGGCAGCGATTGGTGACGGCGCCGAGGGCATCATTGGGCAGGAGGTGCCGCTCAAGGGCTCGCGCCATGGCCTGGCTTTCGCGACGGGCGAGGTGCAGTCCGACACCCCGCTGGACGCCGGTGTCGAGAAAGCCGCCCGGGCACGTTTTCGCAATGTCCTGGTGGCGCCCCTGCAAATCGAGGGGGAAAGCGTCGGCACGATCAGCGCCGTGAACAAACAGGGGGCCGACCATTTTAGCGCCGAAGACATGGCCGCCTATAAACTGTTTGCCGACCTGGGTGCGGTGGTCGTGCGCCAGCGTTGTCGCGAACAAGTTTTGCGGCGGGGCTCGGCTGACTCCAGGCGTCCCTCGGTTGTTCTGCCGTTGGCCCTGCCTCCGGAGGATCGCCAACTGCTCGAGTTGTTCGACTCGGTCACGCGCGTAAAACACGATCATCCGGAGTGGCTGCCGCTGGTGAAGCAGTTCGTCGAAGGCGTGGCGCGTTCGGCGTCTTAGGGCCGCACCAGGCAGGCAGCGCCTCCCATGAACATCTCATTGCTCAATCCGAGGCTCAGCCTGGAATGGCTCGCCTCCCATGCCAGCGGCAGGGGAATCGAAGTGGCGGTCATAGACAGCGGCATCGACGCCTCCCATTCACGGCTGGCCGGACGCGTCAGCCGGGGCTGCACGGTGGCAAGAAACCACCTGGGCGAAATCGTCATCCGTGAAGTCGAGGCGAAGAAAAATCGTGATAGTTATGGGCATGGCACGGCCGTGGCGGGCATCATTGCCGACCTTGCACCCTCCGCGCAGTTGGTAAGCGTGAAGGTCCTGGATGATTACAATTCCTGCACCGGCGACGTGCTCATTGCGGGCCTGAAGTGGGCCCTGGACCAGAACATCCGCCTGCTGAACATGAGCCTGGCGACCTCAAAGCCGTCTTACGTTCACAAATTGTTCGCTCTGTGCGAGCGGGCTTACGTGCAAAACTCCATCATTGTCGCCGCCAGGCGCAACTTCGGCGACTTGGGTTGCCCAGCCATGTTTTCTTCCGTAATCAGCGTGGACCGGGAACAATATACTGAAAAGCTTCGCGTCCATTACCGCCCGAACAATATGATCGAGTTTGATGCCCGGGGCACGCAGATCAAGGTGCTGGCGCCCGGCGGCGGCTATGCCATCCACACGGGCACCAGTTTTGCCACGCCCCATGTCTGCGGCATGGTTGCCTTGCTCATGGAGCGCTTTCCCCGCCTGACCGCGGTCGAGGCCAAATCAGCGCTCATGGCCTTTTCAGAATCGGCCACACCGGCCGGGAAGAGCCGCCAACCCGCCAGACCAGTAATTGAGCCATCAAAGTGACAATGAACGCCGTTCCAACCATGGCCGACGCGGAGCGAGCCTTGAACAGGCCGAATATTCAGGAGATACTCGAGCTCTTGGCGGCCAAGGTCCACGAAGCCTGGGTCCAGCAGCGGAAGGCGGAGGGGTGGACGTGGCAAAAAGTCCACAACAGTGATCTAAAGCAGCATCCTGGTTTGGTCGAATACGAGCAACTGCCGGAGAGTGAAAAGGAAGTCGATCGTCGAACGGCCCGAACCTCAATTCAAGGGCTGCTGGATTCGGGCTTTGAGATCCTTCCTCCCAAGCGAAAGCAAGCCGGCGAGGCCGAGCACTTCGCCCAGTTTCTCCAGCGGTTGGGGAGCACGGCCATAATTTCGCTGGCTGAGCTGCGCGAACTTTGGAGCCAGTGCAAGTCCAGTCGATTTCGCTGTCCGGCCGAGATCCACCTGCGGCTGGGAGAGCGCATGTTGAAGCAAGGCGAGGCCATTTTGGCTTACGACGTGCTTTCGGAAGGCCTCGGCGCCCTGGAGCAGGGAGATGAGGCGAAGGAAAGCCACGGACCTCTTCGCCTGCGCGTGAACCAGTTGCTGGCTTTGGCGCTGGCGCAAAGCGGCGCCTCCGAGCGCTCCAAAGGCATCCTCCTCAAACTGTGCAAGCAGGGCTTCGCGACCCCCGAGACGCTCGGCTTGTTGGGCCGGGTTTACAAGGATCTGGCTGCAAAGGAGGCGTCGCCAGCGGGGCGCAGCACGTGTCTGGAACAGTCGTTCCAAAGTTACTTTGCCGGTTTTGAAAAAGCCGATTCTGCTGCCAGGCTCCTGGGTAGGGATACCGACGCGGCGGACGCCGGCTATTGCGGCATTAACGCCGCCACCGTGCAGGTGCTGCGAAACCGAACCGCGGAGGCTCGGACGCTGGCCCAGCGGGTGAAGCAGATCTGCCTCGACCGGTCGCGTCAGGTGGAGGCAAACGGGGGCAGAGCAGATTACTGGCTGGCAGCCACGCTCGCGGAGGCTGAACTTATTGGCGGGCGCTACGCCGAAGCGGAGGTTGCGTATCGCGTCGCGGCCCAATTGGGCCAGGGCAACTGGCGGGAGCTGTGTTCCACTCGGCGCCAAGCCCGATTGCTGGCGGCGCCCCTCGGTCTGACTTCCGGTTTTGTTGACCGGCTCTTCCCGATGATTTCGATCGCGGTGTTTGCGGCGCCCGCCTTGGCGAAGCTGGCCGCGGAAGGGAAGATGAGAGAATGGGAGCAACGGCAAAAGGCTGAACTCAAACAGCGTCTGGCTGAAGCCGGCGTCGTTTGCGGCTATGCTACCGCTTTGTCTCCCGCCGATCTGCTGTTCATTGAGACGATGCTGGAGACCGCTCGCGAAATCAACGTCCTACTGCCGTGCCCGCGCCAGGTTTGCCGCCAGATCTTCGAGCAGTCTCCGGAGTGGGCGGCGCGTTTTGACAGCCTCCTTTCCAGAGTGGACCTCGTCACCGAGGACACCCAGCCGAGTTGCCTGGACGGAACCGTCAATCGCGCGTTTGCGCGTCTGCGCGCCCTTGGCGCCGGGCTCTTGCGCGCGCAGCGATTGGACGTGGCGCTTCACGTGTGGGCTCTGGAGGACGCCCGGTCGCTCGCGGCGCGGCAGAATGCCTCCTTCGCTTTGTCTTCCTTGGAAAATCTCTCCTGCCCGTACGACACGATCAAGGAGGAGCCCTGGCTGAGCTCGACTGGCCCGGCCCGGACGGCAGACGGAGCTGTTCGCGGAGAAAACTATGCGATCCGCGCTATGCTCTTCGGGGATGTCAAGGGTTACAGCAAGCTGTCAGACGTGGAACTTTTGCGTTTCGCCCGCGTATTCATGAAGCGGGTCGCTGATGTGCTCGGAGGGCATTCTGCCCGCATCCTGTCCCGGCGCACCGCCGGTGACGGGCTGTTCCTAGTGTTTGCCGACCTGGAGGCCGCGTCGGCCGTGGCGCTGCAACTGCGCGACATGGTGGCGAGCGCCCGATGGGACGAATACGGGCTGCCGCCAAATCTGGGAATCCGCATCTCGCTCGATGCCGGACCGGTCTATGCCTTTGAAGATCCTGTCACCCAACATGACGAAGTGTGCGGCGCGTATGTCAACCGGGCTGCCCGCATCGAGCCGATCACCCCGCCGAACGAAGTGTATGCGAGCGAAGCGTTCGCCGCCCTCTCTGTTGCCACCGGTTGCAAAGCCTTTCGGTTCGACTATGTAGGTCAAACCGAATTGCCCAAAGGGTTTGGATTGACGCCGCTCTATTGTGTTAACCAGGAAGGCGTCTGATCGCCCAAGAATAAGGTCTCCCTATGCTAAGCGGTCTGATGGCCTTCTGGAAGAAAGTGAAATCCGCGAGCCGGGCGGTCGTGTTTCTGTGGCTCATGGGCTTGGCCGTGACGGCGCTTCAGTTGGTCCTGCCGGAACAGGTGGGGCGTTTGACCAATCTTTTCGAGGCGCAGGCGCGAAGCGTCAGTTGGTCCCAGATCAATCGGGCGGTGGCGTGGCTGGTCGGCTCTCAAGTGCTCATCGCCCTGTTCAATTATTTCCGCGGCCGGCTCATGGATCGCTTTCGCGACCGCTTGATCCGCGACGCCACCATGCAATTGTACCGCCGCCTCATCCGCTCCGATGCGGACTTCTTCCGCAACCATGATGCCGAGGTGATCAACTCCCGGGTCTTGGAAGACACGCGCAGCGCGGTGACCTTCTGGTTCGACCTCCTGATCAAGATGCCGCTGATGGTTGGTTCCATTCTCGTTTACGGCGCCTTCATGGTTTACACGAACTGGTTCTTCGCCCTGTGCCTGATTCCCCTGTGCTTTTTGAGCGGTTATTTCCTCATCTTTGACAAGCGCATGCAGGCGGTGAATCGGGCGAGCCGCAGCGCCTGGGACAATGTGCGGGTTCAAGCCAAAGAATACGTCGGGAGCGTCGAGGAGATTCGGCCCAATAATGCGTTCGGTTATGGCCTGCGGCTGCTGGACCGGGCGTTCCAGCGTTATCACGGCGTGATGGATGAGGTTTCGCGGCTCCGCTGCTTGTTCAATGTCGCCAGCCCGATCGTCGCGACCATCCAGGATAGCGCCCTCTACTGGGTCGGCGCCGCCCTGTGCCTCCTCACCTTGAGGTCGGCCAGCCTTTTCGGTCCGGTCACCTGGGGCGATGTCATGAAGTTCATGCTCGTGGCGGGCTTGTTCAAACGGCCGGTCGGAGACCTCAGCGCCGTGCTCCTCGACTGGCGCATGAGCAGCCGTACCCTCGAAGGCGTGCAGGAATATGAGAACCTTCCCGTGACCTTTCCCGAAACCGACCTGCCGGACCCAACTCTGCGGCCGGGAAATGGCATCGGGTACTGCAGGGCCGATGTGGTTTCCGCCTCTGGCACTCGCATCTTGAACCAGATCACGCTGCAAATTGGGGAGGGCGAACACGTTGCTTTTGTCGGACCCGCAGGATGCGGGAAGTCCACCGCCATTCGTTTGTTGTTCAAGGGCAGTCAGCCTTCGGGCGGCGAGGTCGTCCTGCGCGACCTGAAAGTGGATGAAGTTTCCCTGGGCACACTGGCACGCGAAACGGGGGTCGTGCAGCAGAACCTCTTTTTGTTGAACAGCACTTTGCGCGACAACCTGCTTCTGGGCTTGCGCCGGCCCTCCCAGCGCACGTTGCGGGATCAGGATGGCGAGATAGACATCGAACTACTGCCGGAGGTGAAGACGTTGGAGGACCTGAACCGGGAACTGCTCTCGGCGATTCAGGCCGTCGGGTTGGAGCCCGATGTCCTGCGCAAGGCGCTGGATGGGCCCGTGCCTCCCCAATGGCGGGAAAGCGCTCTGCTCCGCCAGCTTGCCCAGGTCAGGCAACGGCTTAACGAGAAACTCGCCGGGGAGCCGGCACAGGCCGTCATCCGCTTTGAGCGGAAGGCCTATCTCAACCAGGGCACTCTGCGCGACAATTTGCTCTTCGGTCTGCGGGCAAAAGTCGCTCCGTCCGAAGATGCTCAGCTCGAGAATACCCGCCTCCCAGCCTGTTTGGAGCAGGCCGGCTTGCTGGAGTCGCTGTTGCAGGCTGGGTTGAAACGCATCCGGGCCGATGGCCGTTTGGCCGCCACCTTGACCCAGCGCACGCAGGAATTAGAGGACCTCCTCAAACTTGCGGGACAAGGGCGTAGCGATGGGCCAGGCGATGATTCGCCGGGGTTGGCCGCGGGAATAGCAAAACCGGCACTCCGCTCGGCGCTCTTGAAAGCAGCTCTGGATGTGGATGCGAGGTTGGCGGCGGAGTTGGCCGGAGCGCCAGATTTCGAGGCGCGGGTGGTCGCCACGCGCACTGCCTTGCGGGAGCAAGCCGGTACCGACGGCGGAGAGTACGAGGACTATCTCACGCCGGGCCGAATCGAGGGGCTGAGCCTGCGGGAAGTGCTTTTGCTCGGGCGAGTGGATGAGGGTGTCTTCCGCGCGCCGGAAAGAATTGATCTATTGGTTCGGGAATGTCTGGCCGAGCTTGGGCTGCTGTCCGACGCATTGTTGCTCGGCTTGGAGTACCAGGTTGGCGAAAACGGCCGCTTGTTGTCGGGTGGGCAAAGGCAGAAGGTTGCCATTGCCCGAACGTTGCTCAAGCGCCCCACCCTCCTCCTGCTGGACGAAGCCACCTCGGCCCTTGATGAGTTGTCGCAGAAGCGGATCGTGGAGTTGATCAAGAATGAATATCGCGACAAAATCGTCGTTTCCATTTCCCATCGGCTTTCCACCATTAAGGACAGCCACCGGATTTTTGTTTTTGACCGCGGCTCCCTGGTGCAGCAGGGCACCTATGCGGAACTGGCCGAGCAAGCTGGCTTGTTCCGGCTCTTGCTGGACCAGCAGGAGACTGGAGCAGCCCCTGCAATCGTGGTCGCCTCCCAGGCTGGCGCTGCTTTGTCCAGCCCCGACCGCGGGGATTTGAAACATCAGCTTGCCCAGTGCGCCTTGTTTGCCTCTCTCAAGGCGGGCCAAATTGAGATTCTGGCGCGGGTGGCAAGAGTGGTGCGGTGCGACGCGGACGCGATATTCTTCCGCCGCGGTGACACCGGAGACGAATTGTTCGTCGTTCTCAGCGGTCGGGTGGAGTTTTTTGTGGAGGACACTCTGGTGACGGGAGAACGAAGGGTGACCGTGGAGGGCGAGGCTGGTCCGGGCGACGCTTTCGGAGAGATTGCGGTTTTTTCAGGCGAAACACGCACCCTGGGGGCCCGCGCCCGTGCGGAGTCGCGGCTGTGTGTCATCCAAAGGGAAGCCTTGTTAAAGGTGCTCGAATCGAGTCCCGCGATGGCGGTGTCGCTGCTGCAAACGCTGGCCCGGCGCATCACGCGCGTGCGCGAGGAGCGCTATGGCAGTCGCGCCAAGTGATCCTCGCGCCCGGATCATTTCGCTTCGATTCTTAGCAGCTCCCGGATGCGCGCAAACTCGGGATGGGTCAGGCCGGTCTTCTCCAGGTCGTCAAAATCCTTCAAGACGACCTGCTCCCAGGTGCGCTTTGATTTGGCGTCCACCACTTCGCCCCGGTGCCCGCGGTAGATCTGTTCCGCCTCCTGGATTTGCCCAAGGAACAAGAAGGCGTGGGCCCGCTTCGCCAGCAGCGACAAGTAGGTCGGGTCCAGCGCCAGACCCGCCTCGGAAGCGGCAAGCACCCCGGCGAAATCCCGCGCGAAAAGGTCATACCGCGAAAGCGCAAACCAAGCTTCCGCGGTCCGGCGGCGGCCTTCATCCCCGGTTCCCTTCTGGGCCACCGCCAGGGCCTTTTGTTGGTTGGTAATCGCCTCGGCGTACTTGCCCTGGCAATACAGCGTATAGGCGAGGCGCTCGCGGGTCCTGAAAGTCTCGGCAGCCTCGCTTCCGTAGAGATGCTCCTGCGCGGCCAGCAGGGGGCGAAACGCTTCCGCACTCTCCGCGTGTTTCCCTTGGGAGAGGAGGACGAGGGCCAGATGTTGCAGCGTGCCGAGCGTGTCCGGATGTTCCGGCCCCAGGACACGCTCCTGGATCGCCAGCACCCGGCGGTCCTCGCTCTCCGCCTCCACATGATTGCCTTCCTCTTCCAAAACATACGCCAGGTTGTCGCGGCTCGTCAGCGTGTCCGGATGCTCCGGCCCGAGGACACGCTCCCGGATCGCCAGCACCATCCGATGCTCCTTTTCCGCCTCCGCATACCGGCCGGCATCATCCAGCGCTGCCGCCAGATCGTTCCGGCTCGTGAGCGTGTCCGGATGCTCCGGCCCGAGGACGCGCTCCTGCGCGGCCAGTACCGCCCGTTGCTCTTTCTCCGCTTCCGGATATCGCCCCTCCAGCTCCAGCAGGACTCCCAGAATGTGCCGGCTCGTCAGCGTGTCAGGGTTCTCCGGACCCAGCGACCGCTCGAGCGCCGCCAAGACCGTTTGGTCCTCTTTCTCAGCTTCGGCGAGCTGCCCCGAATCCGCCAGCACCACCGCCAGGTTGTTGCGGCTCACCAGCGTCTCGTAGTGCTCCGCCCCCAGCACGCGAACCCGGACCGCCAGCACCTCGCGATACTCTTTCTCCGCCTCGGCGTACCGGCCTTGACGCTCCAAGGCTGCGGCCAGGTTGTTCCGGCTATAAAGCGTTTCCCGAGACTCCGAACCGGACCAGCGCAAACGTTCGTCCAACTCGCCCCTCGCCACGGCCTCCGCCTCCCGGAAATGCCCCTGCTGGTACAATATGCGCCCAATAGTAAACTGAACGTCCGCCCACTCAGCCGGATTGCGCTGGCGATCCGTCAGTTTCTCCGCTTCCCGCAGTTGGCGTAGCGCATCGGCATACTCCACCCGCTCCAGCGAAACCCAGCCCGCCAACTTGTATGCGTTGATCGCATCGGGGACCCGGGGCGGGCGGGCCCGCTGCGCGTCCGCCGCCGCCTGCAACGCCAGCCGTTCCGCCTCCGGATAATCCCCGGCGACATACGCCGCATTCGCCCGCTCGAATGGCGCGGCGTCCGGCGAACGCTGCAATTCCCTGGCGCGCTGCGGCAACTCCTCCTGCAGGGTCTTCTGGTCCACGTGGTGTTCCTTCGCCAGTTCCGCATAGGTTGCCTCTTCCACGGCCGCTCCGCCTCGCCCTGCCCGTTCCTGGCGGGCCTGCACTTCCGCAAACTGCATCACCATGGCGACCTGGCCCGCCATACGCCGCTGTTGCACCACCAGCATCACGCCCAACGCGGCGATCAGGACCAGCAAGGCTGCCACTCCCGCCGCCCAAAGCTTGGCCCCGCGCCGCAACCGCGAAAGATCGTTGCGGAGTTTGAGCACGTCAGCCTCCAGCGCCTCCAGGCTGTTGAGCGGATGAAACAAATGCGAATCCGCTTGCAACCGCCGTCGGTAGGCCGACTGCAGCTCCCGCAACTCCTCCGCTTCGGGCTCCAGTCGCTCAGGCGGAAAACTCTCATCGAGCATCAGATACCAAACCCTCTTCCCGCGCTGCCGTGCGTACAGCGCTTCGTACTGGGTGTAGCTGACCCGCCCGAACTGCTCATCCGGCACCGTCGGTTCCGCGCCGTAACGTTGACCCACCAGCTGCACCACCCCCTTGCAGCCGTCAATCTGTCGCCGCAGCATCGCCCGCAAATCACCTTGTTCGGTGCCGAAAATGTCCTGCCACACCGGCTCGTAACCGAGGAACTGCAGGGTGTTGGCCACCAACTGCCGGGCGCCCTTCAGTTCCTTGCTGACTGCCGAAACGAAAATGGTCGGGCGTGACGTCATCGCCTCTCCTTCTTATCATAGCAGCCGCCGTGCGGCAAAGCGGATAATCGCGCTCCCGACAAAGCCTCAGTTACGAAGGGTCCGCAGGTCCGGGAATTGTTTCTTGTAGTCCATTCTGCACACCTCGCACGCGAGTGGGTCTTTCGCCATCAGGTCTCCGGTCTCCGTCAGCGCCGAGGCCCTGCATCCCATACCGCACTCCTTGAACAGCTCGCAAGCGACGCACTCGGGGTTCCGGGCGAACAGATCCTTCTTTTTCATATCCGCGATCTGGCGCAGAAAGGAACGGGTCCAAACCTGCGACAAGTCTTCCCGCAATAGGTTCGGCATCCGCTCTTGCAGGATGCTGTCCACATAGCCGGGACACGGGACCAACGTGCCGTCCGGGAGCACGTTGGGCTGCTCCCGGCAGGCGCCACAATCGTAACTGTCCGGTGAATACTTCGGCGCGTCGGGTATCTTCCCGGGCCGTTTCAAGCCGGTGGCTCCCGCCCGGAGCTGCCCGCTTGCGCGGTCGACGCCCGGTTCTTGCCTGAGCGGGTTGATCGCCGGACCGATCCCCGATCTTGGCGGCCGGCCGCCATGGAAAAAGCCACAAAGCTGGATGGCGAACAGCTGTCCGTCCCTTATCCAACGCTCCGCCAACGGCACGAAAGCCTTCGCCTGTTCGTCCAGCCGTAGTGCGGAGGTCGTCCCCCGCCAATTCCCCGTCGCTTGCGGGGCCGAGACGCGCCACGCCTGGACGTCCAGCCTCTTCATCAGCTCGTAGGTGTCGGTCAGGCCGGCAAGGCTGAACTTGTCAATCGCGGTGGCGACCACTACCGGAAAACTGGCTGCCCGAATCCGCCGAATGGCGTCCATCACCCTCGGTTCGGTCCCCGTGACCCCTCGCATTTGGTCGTGGGTGCCGACCCCGTCGAAGCTGATCTGGAATGCCGGCCTGAAACCGATCCTTCGAATGTCTTCCAGATGCCGGTCGGTGATCAGCAGGCCGTTGGAAAAGATTTGGCTGAGGCGGATCTTCTTCTGAGCCAGCAACTGGATGATGTCCAGCAGGTCCCGTCTCAGGAACGGCTCGCCGCCGGTCAACGAAACCTCGAGCACGTTGGCCCGCTCAAACTGCTCGACCAGCCCGGCCATCGCGTCAAAGGGGAGCTGGCCGTATCGCCCCGTCGGCGCCTCCATGTAACAGTGCCGGCAGCTCAGGTTGCACCGGCCCGTCACGCACCAGTGGATCCCCGTTAGCCGCGGGTTATCAGCCTTGCGGTACCGCTGCCAGGGTTCGATGGAATCCCCCTCCTGGCATTCCTCCGCGATCCCCTGCGCAATCAGCAGGTCGAGCAGGCCGTGGTGTTTGGGGAGAAAGGCAAACGAATCGAAGTCGGTCTGGCCGTCGCACGACTCGGCCACGTAAAAACCCAGGTTCTTCAACACACGCTGGTCGCCATTCGTCCCGTTGACGAGCGTCATCGGCTGGTCGCTCCAGCCGCGCAGCATCCACTCGCTTCTTAGTCTAGCGTACTTTCCTGACATGGCATCTTGAATTCATCGTCTCCAAGCAACCGCCAAAGCCTCATCTGGCGCAGGCCAACTTCGCTGTTGGTTCCTTCTTGGAATGGCAAGGTGTGCGGGGCGGAAAGGCCCCGCACGCCATCCACGAGCTCAAGAGCCACGGTACCCAGTGTACCCGGCGATCAATAGTACGAATATCCGATGCAGCTCCAATTCTGCGCGGTACAGTAACTATAGGTGCCGCCGCTGCAATCCGTCCACTGGCCGCTGACCTCGCTTAGTTCGGCCTTGGACGGCTTCTTCGCCTTGGCCCCGCGCGCCCCGGCCAAATCCTTGGCCGTGAATTTGAATCCTGCCGCCGCAGCGATCTTGGCAACCGCTGCTGATGCCTTATCCTTGCTTTCCTCGGTTTCCTTCAGGGTCTTCTTGTGCAAAGCCTTCAGCTCCGCCTGCAGAGACTTATCCTGCGCGACCTTCTCAAAGAACGCATCGACACTTTTTGCTGGCATGATCTTAATCCTTTCCAACTGATGGGAATTCAGTTTGGCGGAGGGGGTTAAAAGAGGGAATCAACTGGCAGCGCAAACCGCTTCTTCCCCTCTCGACTCGCCTGGAGTCAGCATTGGATATTGTCCGATACTTCCACTCGTTGATCGAGTCTGCCTACGCCTCGAATTCCGTTTTTAATTGCGGACGCATTTTTCGCCGGAACCGTAATGCGTGTCAACCTAGTATTAGGTGTGCTTGTGACTTGTCGCTGCGGAACGTGCGACCGATCTTCCCTAACGTCGTAGAAATGCTAATACGCGGAAAAAGGCGGTCCTTGCCTCGCATCGTTCCCCATGGCTTCTCGCGGCGTCGAACCGGTATCGCCGTCTATGCGAGGTGACGGGAAAACGGCGCGCAAGGACGCGCCGGCGAGGCCAGGTGGGCGCAGGGGTAGCCTACAAGAAAGTTGACCGGCGCCGGTCGTGGCCTTTCCCTGTGTCAGGAGAATGGGAATTCTCCCGCAAACGCAGTTTCGTCCAACTACCCTGTTCGGCTGACTGCACGATCACCCCGCGTCCTACCACTGGTGAATTCAGGCCATCATTATGAAGCGGCAATTCTGCGGGGCCAGAGGTGGATCATGTTGCTACTCTCCTTGGGGTTCATCTGCCTCTGGTGCGCATCCGGCGAGTGGAGGACTTCGCTGTGGATGCTTCCTTACCTCGCCAGCTTGTTTGTTGCCCTCTGGCTTGCCCACCTTGCCTCGGCCAATTCCTCCGCAGAGGGAAAGCTCCATCCTTGGGCCGTGTTCTGGAAAAATGGCTTTGCGCCATGGAAATACGCTAGCGAGAAGGGAGAGAGGTTCCGCTGGCTATCGGCAGCGACCTTGCTGGCGGGTTTCGCCGCCTCCTGTCTCTGGTTCCTTCTCAGCAGAAACGGTTGACCGGAGCAGGCGGCGCATTTCGCCGAAGGCAGGTCGAGTTCCCTCCTGGACGGGGCGACCAGCAAAGCGGGTCAGCGTGCATTCTGAGACGCCCAGCGACTGTTGGCTGGAGTGATTTGTCGACGACAACTTATGACTCTGACACTCGCCATCATCGGGCATCTGGTGGGAGACTATCTGCTGCAAAACGACTGGATGGCGCTCAATAAAAAGAAGCGCACGCTTCCCTGTGCGATCCACTGCACGCTCTGGACGCTCG
The DNA here is from genome assembly GCA_035648795.1 of Opitutaceae bacterium. Classification (GTDB taxonomy): domain Bacteria; phylum Verrucomicrobiota; class Verrucomicrobiia; order Opitutales; family Opitutaceae; genus Fen-1467. The sequence goes on along the minus strand of DASRKV010000059.1, from coordinate 988 downwards.
CAGTCTGCGCCTTCGCGAACTGGTGGACCCTGCCGGCCGTCGCGGTGCTGTGGGTGACACACTTCGCGCAAGACCGAACGCAAATTGTCCTTTATTGGATGACAAAAATAAACCGGCAGCCGGAGTTCGTGAAACCGCCGTCAGCTCCGTGGAGCATTACCGTGGTCGATAACGTCTGGCATATCGTGACGCTCTGGGTGGTATGGCGCTTCGTGGTCTAGCGATCAGGTCACGAAGGGCGGCCCCTCCGTGACTCCCGAATTGCCCGGCGGCGGCGCCGGGCCGCCATTTGGTGCAGCGCTTGGTTCGGCGGGTGGGTATGGCCGCCAAAGCAGCTCTGGAATGTGCTGGTCTGAGTAGAGTCTCTCGCCGCATTGGCAGAAGCAATCCCACGGCCGCACCAGATTAGTCTGTGTGCTCCGCTCAGTGGTGAGCCCGCAGGATGGGCAGGCCACATTGAAGCTCACTCTCACCCAAGAAGGCGCGCCCCTTTCCCATCGAGCGTAACGAGACTCATCGGGATACTTCAGGTCTGTGAAAGGCTCGTACTCGTAGAAGAATATGAAGCGTCCCTCTCGTCCGGCAGCCGCAACCTCAGTCAGAGTGCCGGGAAACGCGTGCCGCGTGGGGGTACAGATGCCGGCCTCTCCGACGGCTTTCATCTCCACGGTTCTGTGGCGCCTGCGACAAATATGGCAGTCCAACGCTACTTCGAGCTGCGGGCGAAACGTGACCGCAACGCGCTCCGCGAAGTCGATCTGAACCTTAACTGTGCCTTGGCGCTTCATCAAAACACTCCGAACGTCACAGATAGGCAGGAGGTCGGCGGGCGCGACTCGGGCGCTCCGTAGTGAGGACGGGACATGGCGTGAAGGAACGCGGTGCAGCGCGAGAGCAGATAATCAGCGCGATCATGTACGGAGCCCTCACTTATTGGTGGCGGGCCTGATTCAAATTAGGACACTACCCCGCAGCGAGGAAAATTGAC
>DASRKV010000058.1:0-3411 GCA_035648795.1 Opitutaceae bacterium | reverse complement strand
GGCTTTGTTGACGCTCTCCTGATACTCCAGTGCGGGCACCGAGTCGGCCACGATCCCGCCGCCGGCCTGAACGTAAACCTTGCCGCCTTTGACGAGGGCGGTGCGCAGCGTGATGCACGAATCCAGGTTGCCGTCATAGCTGAAATACCCCAGCGCGCCGGCATAGAATCCGCGCTGCAGTTTCTCCTGTTCGGCGATGATCTGCATCGCCCGGATTTTCGGCGCTCCGCTGACTGTGCCGGCTGGAAACGTCGCCCGCATCAGGTCAAAGGCGTTCTTATCGGGCGCGATCCGGCCTTCAACTTGCGAAACGATATGCATGACGTGGGAATAGCGTTCCACCATCATAAAATCCGGCACCGTGACGCTGCCGAAGCTGCATACGCGTCCAATGTCATTGCGGGCCAGGTCGACGAGCATGAGGTGCTCGGCGCGTTCCTTTTCGTCGGCCAGGAGTTCCTTTTCCAGCGCGGCATCCTCGCCGGCGTTGGCGCCCCGGCGGCGGGTGCCGGCGATGGGCCGGATCTCCACGTTGCCGTCCGTCAGCCGCACGTGCACCTCCGGCGAGGCGCCGACCAGCGCAAAATCGCCGGTATCCAGCAGGAACATGTAGGGCGAGGGATTGACCGTGCGCAGCGCGCGATAGAGGTCCAGCGGCGTCTTGGTGAATTCGCGGACAAAGCGCTGGGCGAGCACGACCTGGATGATATCCCCGGCGCGAATGTACTCCTTGGACTCCTCGACCATCTTCTCAAAAGCTGCCCGGGTGAAATTCGAGGCCGGGATCTCGATGCGCGGCGGGTCCACCAGTGCGGACGAGGCGAGTTCCCGGGGCTGTTTCAGCAGGGCATACAGGCTGTGCAATTCCGCCACCGCGGCGTCATAGGTGGCCAGCGCCGTCTGCGCTGAACCGTTGGCGGGCGGGACCTGGGCGTTGACGCACAGGCGCAGCGTCTGTTTCGCGCGGTCGAACATCAGGAGCGTGTCCGACAGCATGAAGTAAACGAGTGGAATTCCCAGTTCGTCGCGGGCGGCTTCGGGGACGGTGGGCTCGACCCGGTGGATGTATTCGTAGCCGAGGTAGCCCACGGCCCCGCCCATGAATCGCGGCATGCCGGGGACCAGCACCGGCCGGTAGCCGGAAATCTCGGCCTCGATCAGTTTGAGCGGATCGTGCGGCGTGGGGATCCGTTGCGTGGGCCGGCCGGCCTCGCGGATCTCGGTGAACTCCGAATAACAGGCGAAGACCTTGCGGGGCCGGCAGCCGATGAAGCTGTAGCGGGAAACCGTGTCGCCGCCCTCGATGGATTCGAGCAGATAGGCGGGACCGGAGCCCTTGAGCTTGGCATAGGCCGAGACCGGAGTCTCGAAGTCCGCCATCAGGTCGGCGTAGACCGGCACAACGTTGCCGTGTTCGCACAGGTGCAGAAAGGCTTCCTTGGTCGGCTGGATGTTCATGGCGGCGCGCAACCGTTATGGGACCGTCATCGCCTCGGGCAAGGCGAATGAAATGGCGGGTCGCGGGGGGTGGGCCCATCCGCGGCTCGAGCTGGAACAACTCGGGCCCCGCCATTATGAAATAGTTGTAATTTCAATCCTGCGGACAATATATGCGCAGGTTTAGTCAAGGGGCGCACAGCGCCTGATGCCGGCTGCCCATATGCTGCGCCCATGTACCTTACAAACCCTTGCCGCACCCCCGCCAAGTTGGTCTTTCTCGGTGGCGTATTCCTGTTCACGGTCTCCGCCTATTCCCTCGATGGCATGGCAACCGGCGCGATGGCGACAGCGTCCGCCGGCGGCAGCGGCGGCGGAAGCATGATCGAATTGTGGTTGGTTTTGATGTTGGCCCTATTGGGCGCGGCCCAATGGCTGGATCATCATGAATCAAGGGTGGTCGAACAACGGGTCCGGTCGGTGCATGCCGAGGTGGACCATCGACCGTTGGATTGTAGCTGACGCCGTCGCCGACATCGGCCGCGGCCGGCAGCGCCAGCTCGGTGTGGCGGACAGCGGACCCGTTCGTGCGTGCGGCGCCAAAACCGGGGTTCGGCAGTCATTAGCTGCGTCCCCGGTCGCCGGCCGTGACGGGAGTCCCGGACCGACGCCCGGACGTTTTCGGCTTGGCGTCTCTTATCGTCTCAACGCATCGAGCTTTGCCGGCACGCAAAGCACGGCGCGCAGCACGTCGAGCAACAGGTACTGGAGCAGAAAGATGAAATAGGCGACGAGCGGAAGAAGGCAGGCCACGAGCACCACGGCGGAGCCGGTCAGACCATAGGGGACCCCCATCGGCAGGGGCACCGTCTGGAGCACCGACCCGATGGAGCTCGCGAAGGCCTGGCCGCTGGAAAAGAAACTCGCGATGATCGCCAGATCGCCGCCGACCGCCAGCAGCAGGAAGAACAACGGGACGAGCTTGAGGCCAGTCTTGCAGAAGAAGGACAGCAGGCCGATCGCCTCCTCGCCGGCAGTGCCATCGCCCGGCTCAACATTGACCAGCTTCGGGTGCAGCGCGATCGCGCCGAAATACACGAGGGTCGCGGTGAAGAATACCGCCGGCAGGAGCGGAATGATGCTTGTGACCTGGATCGACGTGACCAGGCCGCCGAGCAGGGAGCCCGCCGCGCCCAGCAGGATCAGGAGCCCCGCGCATTCGAGAAAAGCGGGCGAGCCGATACGGCTCGGCGTGTTGGCGATCGTGCGCACGGCCGCGTTGAGGAAGCGCGTGGCGGCGAATTGCGCCACGGCCAGGGCCGCGACCAAACCCAGACCGGTGAGGAACAGCGCAAAGGAATTGAACTTGATCGCCGCATAGATCGCGTAGAGCAGCGTCAGCGCGCCCCCCACCAGAACCGCGAATTGACCGGTGTCACGAGCAAAGGCGAGGGACCGTTCGACGAACGTCGGGTTCAACCAGCGCGCGATGCGGTCCAGGAGCGAGGCGACGAAATCCCCCATCATCGTGCCGGCCGGCCAGGAGCGGTGCGGCGAGGCAGGCGGTGGCGGCGGCAGGACGGGCGCCGACAGCGGACGCCAGTCGGCGCTTCCTTCGGGTTTCACCAGCGGATCGGACGGGATCGCGCCGGAGCGGCTCAGCGTGCGGATTTCCTCCAACGAGGCCGGACCGGCGGGTTGGTTATTCGAATCGAGGTAGGAGTAGTTCATGCTGGATGGGGGTTGTTGTGGGAGGGAGATTGGTTTCGTGGAGCCATGCGGGCGGGACGGTGCGCTCCCGTGGCCGGCCGTCGGGTCAACGTGCTGACGTGTTTTGGCCTGGCTTGCCTGTATGCCCATATGATGCGCAGCGTGCTCGCCGCGCTGCCGTTTTATGACGAGATGTGGAAGCTCGATGTCATTACCGCCCCATCGATCCTTGAACGAATCCAGACTTTGCCCACTCCACTTGCT
>DASRKV010000057.1:0-4570 GCA_035648795.1 Opitutaceae bacterium | reverse complement strand
CTGGTTTGCGGGCTTGATTCCGAGCGCCGCGCACCTTTCGATGACCTGTTTGACCGGAGAATTCACTGTGAGCACCATCCCATATCGAGTCGGCATCGTCGGCGCCACCGGCGCAGTCGGTCAAGAGTTGTTTCGACTGCTGCTGGAGCGCAATTTTCCCATGGCCGAACTGAGGCTGTTCGCCTCGGCGCGGTCAGCGGGCAAGGTCGTGGAACGTGCCGGCAGGAAATATACGGTGGCGGAGGCGACGCCGGACATTTTCGAGGACCTCGACGTGGCGTTCTTCAGTGCGGGCGGTTCGGTCACCCGGGCGCTCGCTCCCGCCGCGGTGAAGGCCGGCTGCCTCGTGTTGGACAAGAGTTCGGCGTTCCGCATGGACCCCGACGTGCCGCTCGTGGTGCCCGAGATCAATGCGCACGCCATCCGCCGCCACCACGGTATTATCGCGAGTCCCAATTGCTCCACCGCAGTCACGCTCATGGGCCTTTATCCGCTGCATCGTGCCTTCGGCCTCAAGCGCTATTTCGCCGCCACCTATCAGTCGGTGTCGGGCAGCGGGGCCGAGGCGGTCCGTGAACTTGATGCGCAATCCCATGCCTGGGCGCGGGGCGAGCCGTTGCCGCGCAAGGTTTATCCCTACCAGATCGCGTTCAACGTCATTCCCCAGGTCGACACGTTCGGCCCGGACGGTTACACCGGCGAAGAGAGCAAGATGCTGGCGGAGAGCCGCAAGATCCTCGAGCTGCCCGGGCTGCGGGTGTCATCGACCTGTGTGCGCGTGCCGGTGGTGCGCGCCCACTCGGTGGCCGTCAACGCCGAGTTCGAGCAACCCGTCGACGTGGCCGCCGCGCGGGCCGCGATCGCCGCGTTCTCCGGCGCCGAGCTGATCGACGAGCCCGCGCAAAGCCGGTATCCGACTCCGCTGGCCTACAGCGAGAAGATCAAGTGCGGGGTGGGCCGGTTGCGCCGGGACACGGCGTTCGAGAACGGCCTCGCGTTCTGGGTGAGCGGAGACAACCTCTGGAAAGGCGCGGCGCTCAATTCCATCCAGATCGCGGAGCTGATGATCCGCGAAGGTCTCCTCAAGCCCAGGGCCGAGTTGGCCAGAGTCTGAATAAATCCTTGTTCGGCCGTATCACGCCTGCTTATCTCCACCCCCGGCCCGGACGGCTAGCTCAGTGGTTAGAGCATCTCGTTTACACCGAGGGGGTCGGGGGTTCGAGTCCCTCGCCGTCCACCAGTTTGGGCGCGGCGCCCAAACTGATCCGCTGACGCCTTGAGACTTGCCTCGGGGCGAAGGCGGCCAGGTCTCCTCCCAGCGTCTCCACTCACTCCGACCAACATCCTCCATGCGACACACGATCTCGGTCCTCGTCGAAAACAAGTTCGGCGTGCTGGCGCGCATCGCCGGCATGTTTTCCGGCCGCGGCTTCAACATTGATACGCTCAACGTCGCCCCGACTCACGATCCCTCGCTGTCGCGCATCACGACCGTCCTCATGGGTGATGATTCGTCGCTCGATCTTTGCATCAACCAGCTCCGCAAATTGATCAACGTCGTCGACGTCACCGATTTCAAGGAGGGCCAGGCGGTCAACCGGGAGCTCGTGCTGGTCCGGATCAAGGCCGATGGCGAGACGCGACCGGAGATCATGCAGATCTGCGACATCTTTCGCGCGAAGATCGTCAATGTCGCCCACAAGGACGTCATCATCGAGATCACCGGCGACGAGGGGAAAGTCGGGGCCTTCCTCGGCCTCGTCGAACCCTTCGGCATCCTCGAACTTGCCCGAACCGGCCAGCTCGCGCTCAAGCGGCTGACGTCCTGACGGGCGCCGGCCCGGCGGTGGGGTGCACGGCGGTTGAGATTCCCGCCGTTTCACTCTAGACTCAGGAACTCCGGCTGCTGAACCGACTCCGAATTTTCCCATGCCTGCCAAAGTATACACTGACAAGGACGCCGATCTCGGCGTGTTCGCCAACAAAACGCTCGCCGTGCTCGGTTACGGGTCGCAGGGCCACGCCCACGCCCTCAACCTGAAGGACAGCGGCTGCAAGGTCATCATCGGCCTGTATCCGGGCTCCAAATCCCGGGCGGTCGCCGAACAGCACGGTTTCGAAGTGGTCGACACCGCGGAGGCCGTGCGCCGCGCGGACGTGATCATGATCGGCCTGCCCGACATGAAGCAGCCCGAGGTCTACGAGCGGGACATCGCGCCCAATCTGGTGAAGGGCAAGTGCCTGCTCTTCTCCCACGGTCTCGCGATCCATTTCGGCCTGATCAAGCCGTCGAAGGACATCGACATTGTGATGGTCGCCCCCAAGGGCCCGGGCCATCTAGCGCGCAGCCTGTACGCCGAGGGCAAAGGCATGCCGGCGCTGGTCGCGGTGTTTCAAGACAAGTCACGACAGGCTAAAAAACTCGCGCTGGCCTGGGCGAAAGGCATCGGTTCCACCCGGGCGGGCGTGGTCCAGACGACGTTCAGGGAGGAGACCGAGACCGATCTTTTCGGCGAGCAGGCAGTGCTCTGCGGCGGCGCGAGCGCGTTGATCCAGGCCGGCTTCGAAACGCTCGTCGAGGCTGGTTACCAACCGGAAATGGCCTATTTCGAGTGTCTCCACGAGTTGAAGCTGATCTGCGACCTGATCTACCAGTCGGGCATCGCCGGCATGCGCTTCTCCGTCTCCGACACGGCGAAGTACGGTGACCTCACCCGCGGCCCCCGCATCATCAACCGGCAGACCAAGGCCGAGATGAAAAAGATTCTGAAGGAGATCCAGACCGGCCAGTTCACCCGCGAATGGGTGAACGAATACAAGTCCGGCCTCAAGAACTACCATCGATTGCTGGCGGCCGGCGCGAAGCACCCGATTGAGAAGACCGGCGAGCGCCTCCGCGCGATGATGCCTTGGATGACGAAGAAGAACATCAAGGGCGTCCAGGCGGCGTATTAGCCGTGACGATGCAGTTGACCAAGGTGGAACCCGCCGTCCCGGCGGGTTTTTCGATGGCGAAATTCAAAGCCCATCAGGGACGGCGGGCTCCCCCGTTTGGCGCCACGTTTTCGCTAGGCAGAACGTGGCCGACTGCATGGATAAGGATTAGAGGGAGTCACCGAGCACCGGGAAGCGCGAAGCGGGCGCCGCTTGCGTCCTGCCCGGTTCCCACTACTCAATCCTCGCTGCCTTGAGCCGAATCATCCTTGCGACCCGGAAGAGTCCGCTGGCGTTGGCGCAGGCGGAATTAGCCGCCGAGCGGTTGCGGGCGCATTTTCCCGGAACGGAATGTGCGTTGCTCAAGGTGGTCACCACCGGCGACCGAAAACTCGAGTGGTCACTGGAGAAGCTGGGCGGCAAGGGATTGTTCACCGCGGAGCTGGAGCAGGCGCTGCTGGGCGGGGAGGCGGACGTGGCGGTCCACAGTTCGAAGGACCTGCCCAACGAGTCGACCCGCGGCCTGGTCATCGCGGGTTATCTGCCGCGGGAGGATCCCCGGGACGTCCTGATCGTGCGCCACGGCGTCCGGGTGCCGCCGGTGATCGCGACCAGCAGTCCGCGGCGACGGCTGCAAATCAGCCTGCAGTTTCCGAATGCCACCTTCACGGAGATCCGGGGCAACGTGGATACGCGCCTCAAAAAAATCGTCGGCGGCGTGGCGGACGCCACCGTACTGGCCGCGGCCGGCCTCAAGCGGCTCGGTCTCGCATCCTGGCCGGGGCTGGAATTTCACCCGCAGGAATTCGGCGCGATGGTGCCCGCGGTGGGGCAGGGCGCCATCGCGCTGCAGTGTCGGGCGGAGGACGCCGCGCAATTCGCCGCCGCGCTTGATCCGGCAACGGCCCTCCAGCTCGGCTTGGAGCGGGCCTTGCAGGGCCGGGTCGGTGGCGGCTGCCAGCTCGCTTTCGCGGCGCACGCGACCGCTGGCACGCTTTACTTCTTCCACGAAAAAACCGGACAACGCACCGTGACCCTCTCGCCGGAAGATTTTGCGCGACCCGCGCCGGCCGTGGAACGAATCCTGAAGTTGGTCGGATGGCCCGGCCAGTCTATCTCCCCCGCAGGCGATTAACGACCAGCTCCTTGCCGGGTTTGAAGCGGACGCTTGTTTTGCGCACCAGCTTCTTTTTCGACGCCACGAGCTTCTTTTTGATCGATTTCATGGGAGAATTTTTTGGGAAACGTTGAACAATTAACCGGATCCGGCCTGTTTTCAGCCCGGGGAAACGACAACTATAGCCAGTCTTCGCGGACGACGCAAATGCCTGCGTCTAAACCTTCGCGGTTTTGACTTGTCGGAAACGTTCCTAACTCGTGCCATTGGACTGACTCGCCATGAAAGCATTAAAAATCGTCGGGCTCGCTGTCGGAGGAATCGTCCTGCTTGCCGTCCTGCTCGTGGGCCTGGCCTTCGTGCCCGCGGTTCAGACCTGGGCGGTGCGAAAGGCCGTGGCCGGCCAGCCGGGGCTCACGCTCGAGGTCGGCCGGGTGGCCGCAGGGCTCTCGACGACGGAGATCCGCGATCTGCGACTCGTGCAAGACGGACTCATCGTCACCGTCCGACGGGTTTCCG